>JACDAG010000158.1 GCA_013695565.1 Bradyrhizobium sp. | reverse complement strand
TTGCATGGGCTGCACGAATGCCTGGTCCGCCGCGGAGAAAAGCTCGAGACCGCCCTGATCAAGCAGCGGCTCGACCTGGCGCAGGCGCGGGCGGAGACTCCGATAAAGGCGTCCTGTTTCTGCCGCCGCATGAACATGGCGGCCGCATAGCCGTTCGCGGCGCCCGTCATGGGAACGTCCGACGACCTGGCATCGGTTCGCAGCGAATTGCGGCGCACCCTACGGCGCCAGCTGAGCCAGCCCCTTCCAGTCGAAACTGATGCCGTGGCCCGGCCGCGTCGGCGCCAAGGCCATGCCCTGGTCCAGTACGAGCGTGTGCTCGATATAGCGGTCGAGCCCGAACCCGTGCGCTTCGAGATAGGAGCGGTTGGGACAGGCGGCGAGCAGATGCACGGTGATGTCATGCGCGCCATGGCTGGTGACGGGAAGATTGAAGGCTTCCGCCAATCGCGCGATCTTCATGAAGGAGGTGACGCCGCCGCAATTGGTCACGTCAGGCTCCGGATAGGAAACGGCGCCTGCGGCAATGTAGTTCTTGAACTCCCAGAGCGAACGCAGGTTTTCGCCAGCCGCGATCGGTACGCCGCCTGCCGCGAGGACGCGGGCGTGGCCGGCCACGTCGTCGGGAATGATCGGCTCTTCGAGCCAGGTGAGGTCGAACGGCTGCAACGCGCGGGCCGCGCGGATCGCCTCCTCCACCGTCCATTTCATGTTGGCATCCGCCATCAGCGGAAAGCCATCACCGAGATGCTTGCGCATCGCTGCGACCTTGGCAACGTCGGTTGCGAGATCGGGCCGCCCCACCTTCATCTTGATGGCGCGAAACCCCTTGGCGAGGTTGTCGTCGGTCTGCTTGAGCAGCGCCTCTACGGACAGATCAAGATCGATGCCGCCGGCATAGCAGGGCACGCGGGCATCGAAGCCACCCAGCAGACGAAACATCGGTAATTCAGCGCGGCGCGCCTTCAAGTCCCATAGCGCGATATCGAGCGCCGACAACGCCATGACGGCCGCTCCGCCGCGCCCGCCATAATGCAGGCCCCACCAGACATGATGCCAGATCGCTTCGGTGTCGTCGGCCTCGCGGCCCTCGATCAGTTCGGGAATTTCCCTTCGGAGGATGTCGGCGACCGCGCCACCATTGCGGCCTACCGTATAGGTGTAGCCCACGCCTTCGGCACCATCGGCATCCCTGACGCGGCAGGTGATGAGTTCGAACGCCTTGATTTCGCCGTGGGTGCTGTCGGAGAGCGTAACGGTGAGCGGGATGCGGTAGAATCCGGTCTCGGTCGTCTTGATGCGCGCCATTTGTTTCATCCCGTTTTTTTGCAGGTTAGGCCGGTCGCCCGAACCGGGCAATGCAGAAGCTCTGCGCTTTGGCCCTGAGGGCCCTCGCTCCAAACAGGGTATTGGTGATCCAGCTTGCGTGTTATCATTCCAAAAAAACGAACCCGGGAGCAAGGAATGCGTGGACGGCGTGTGCTGATGGAATCGCTGATTGCGAATGGTGTGAGCCACATCTTCGGCAATCCCGGAACGACGGAAACGCCGGTGCTGGACAGCCTCGTGACCTATCCGCAGCTCCATTATGTCATGACGCTCCATGAAGGCATCGCGGTCGGCGCGGCGAGTTACCATGCGCAGGCCACCGGCCGCACTTCGGTTGCCAACCTCCATGTCGCGCCCGGGCTCGGCAACGGCATCGGCGCGATCTACGGCGCGCTCAAGGCCAATTCGCCGCTGGTCGTCACCGCCGGCCAGCAGGACACGCGGATGCGGCTTGCCAATCCGGTGCTGGGCCATGATCTCGTCGCCATGGCTGCTCCCGTCACCAAATGGAGCGTGCAGATCGAGCGCGCGGATGAGATCGCGCCAATCTTGCGCCGTGCCTTCAAGGTCGCGAACGATTCGCCCAAGGGACCGGTCTTCGTGGCGCTCCCGATCAACGTGCTGGAGCAGGAAACCGACGTCGAAGCCATCGACCCCGGCAAATTGTGGCGTTCGGCGCAACCCGATCCCAAGGGGCTGGAAGAACTCGCATCATTGCTGCTGAAATCGCAGCGGCCCACGATCGTAACCAGCGACGACGTCGCCCGTTCGGGCGCAACGCAAGCGCTGGTCGCACTG
>JACDAG010000218.1 GCA_013695565.1 Bradyrhizobium sp. | reverse complement strand
CGGTTGATCTGCACGTCGACCGCGCGTTCGTTGACGGTGCCGCCGGTGGTCAGCGCCGCGCGCGGCACGGTCTCGCCGGGACTCAAGCTGAGGATCCGCAGCATTTCGCGTTCGCGGTCGGTGAGATGGATGATCTCCTCGCCCTCGCGCAGTTCGCCGCGTTCGAGATGATAGACATAGGGCCCGAATGCGATCTGCTCCAGCATCTCCACCGGTGGCGCCGCGGTGCGCTTGAGGATGTTGCCGATCCTTAAAACCAGTTCGCGCGGCTCGAACGGCTTGGCGACATAATCGTCGGCGCCGATCTGCAGGCCCTCGATGCGGGCTTCCGCCTCATGGCGCGCCGTCAGCATGATGATCGGCACTGACGATGAGGTGCGGATGAAGCGCGCGAGGTCGAAGCCGGTTTCACCGGGCATCATGACGTCGAGGATGAGCAAGTCGAAATGCAGGCCGAGCAGCTTGGCACGGGCATCCGTGGCGCTCGCCGCTGTGGTGACGCGATATCCCTCGCCGGACAGGAAACGCGACAGCAGGTCGCGGATACGGCGGTCGTCATCGACCAGCAGCAAATGCGGCGCGTCGTCGGCCAGCTGCGGCGGCGTCCGCACGGTGGCTGCAGCGATGGTTGCTCCCTGAGCCACGGTCACTCCCTTGGTTTCTTTCCGCTGCCGAAGATCGTCTCCAGCACCTTGTCGGGATCGTCGCGATCGATCATCGCGCGCAGGAATTGCCGCACCGCTTCCTGGCCGGCGGGATCGATCTCCTGCACGGCGCGGTTGATGCGGTCGGTCTGCAGCCCGGCGAGCTTGCCCACCAGGGCCTCGCCCTTCGGCGTGGCGTAAAGAAGGCGCTGCCGGCGGTCGTTATTGCCGGTCTTCTGCACGATATAGTCTTCGTCGAGCAATTGCTTGAGCACCCGGCCCAGCGACTGCTTGGTGATGCGCAGAACATCCAGAAGATCGGCGACCTTCAGGCCGGGATAGCGGTGGACGAAATGCATCACCCGGTGATGGGCGCGGCCGAACCCGAACGCCTCCAGCTCATGGTCGGCATCGCCGACGAAATCGCGGTAGGCGAAAAACAGCAGCTCGATGATATCCCAGCGTAATTCGCCGTTGCTGGAAGACGCGGCGTCGCTGCCCTTCGAATCGGGGTCGCCGGAGGCCATCGAGAAATTTATGTCAGTCATGTTGACATATCTTGGGTTCAATGTTACAAAATCGCCAACCACGACGAAACTTTAAGTCGTTTCGTCAGCGATGGCGGCAACAGCCGCGAATTGGACTACGCGCGATTGTCGAGCAGCATTTGCGCAAACATACTGGACTTCGGCACTCCGCAAAAGCATGTCCTGAGGGACCGGCTGGCGATGGAAAACCGGCTCGCAAAGCCGGCCCGGAAGCGATCGAGGCCGGCGTCGGAAATCACGCCGGTTCCGACACCGGAAAAACAAGAGTGGACAGCAAGGGCGGGAAGCAAGGCAATGAGTTTGAAATTCGAAATCCAGCCAAGCCCCAATCCGACGCCCGAGCAGGAGCGCACGGCACGGCTCGCGGACCCCGGCTTCGGCCGGATCTTCACCGATCACATGTCGATCGTCCGCTACAATCAGGCCAAGGGCTGGCATGACGCGCGCGTCGAATCCCGCGCCAATTTCCCGCTCGATCCGGCCGCCGCCGTGCTGCACTACGCGCAGGAGATTTTCGAAGGCCTCAAGGCCTACAAGCGCGACAATGGCGTCAACCTGTTCCGCCCTGACGCCAACGCAAGGCGTTTCCGGAATTCGGCCGAGCGCATGGCGATGGCGCCGCTGCCCGAGGACGTCTTCATCGAAGCGGTCGAGCAACTGGTGCGCATCGACAGCGCCTGGATACCCGGCGGCGAGGGCAGTCTCTATCTGCGGCCCTTCATGATCGCGAGCGAGACCTTCCTCGGCGTGAAACCGTCAGCGGAATACATCTTCGCGGTCATCGCCTCGCCGGTCGGCTCCTATTTCAAGGGCGGACCCGCGCCGGTGTCGATCTGGGTGTCGGAGAACTACACGCGCGCCGCGGTCGGCGGCACCGGCGCCGTCAAATGCGGCGGCAATTACGCGGCCAGCCTGCGTGCGCAGGCCGAGGCCATCGAGCGTGGCTGCGATCAGGTGGTCTTCCTCGATGCGGTCGAGCGCCGCTACATCGAGGAACTCGGCGGCATGAACGTCTTCTTCGTGTTCGATGACGGTTCGCTGCTGACGCCGCCGCTCGGCACCATCCTGCCGGGCATCACCCGCGAATCGATCATCGCGCTGGCAAAGGATTCCGGCACGCGCGTGCGCGAGGAGGCCTACACGATCGAGCAGTGGCGCGCCGATGCCGCCAGCGGAAAGCTGAAAGAGGCTTTTGCGTGCGGCACGGCGGCCGTGATCTCGCCGATCGGCAAGGTGTGCTCGGCGAGCGGCGATTTCCTGATCAGCGGAGGGGCCGCCGGCCCGGTCGCGATGGGGATGCGCAAGAAGCTGGTCGACATCCAGTACGGTCGTGCGGAAGACCCGCACGAGTGGATCCGAAAGGTCCTGTAACCCCGGCGGCGGAAATTTTCCGCCGCCTCTGAGACAAGCATCGTTTCCTTGACGTGAGCACGGGGCCGCGCGCGCCTCGCGGAGTCGTGCGCCTGATTGTGGGAGAGAGGCCATGGGAATTTCGTTCGATAAAATCGATGGTGTGATCTGGTACGACGGCAAGCTCGTGCCGTGGGCCGACGCCAATGTCCACCTGCTGACCCACGGGCTGCATTATGCGAGCTGCGTGTTCGAGGGCGAGCGCGCCTATGGCGGCAAGGTGTTCAAGAGCACGGAGCACTCCACGCGGCTGAAGAACTCGGCCCTTATCCTCGATTTCGAGATTCCGTATTCGGTGGCCGAAATCGTGGCCGCCAAGCAGATCGTGATCGACAGCAACAATTTGCCGAACGCGTATCTCCGCCCGATCGCCTGGCGCGGTTCGGAGATGATGGGTGTGTCGGCGCCGTCAAATACCATCCATCTCGCCATCGCCGCCTGGGATTGGCCGAGCTATTTCGATCCGGCCGAGAAGTTCAGGGGTATCCGCATGGGCCTTGCCGAATACCGACGTCCGGATCCTGCAACGATCCCGGCGATGGCGAAGGCGTCCGGCCTCTACATGATCTGCACCATCAGTAAGCACCGAGCGGAGCGCGCCGGCTATGCCGATGCGATGATGCTGGACTGGCAGGGGCGGGTCGCCGAATGCACCGGCGCCAACATCTTCTTCATCGCCGACGGCAAGATCCACACGCCGATCGCCGACTGCTTCCTCGCCGGCATCACCCGCGCCACCGTGATCGACCTCGCCGGGCGACGCGGCATCGAAGTGATCGAACGCCGCATCATGCCGGATGAACTCTCGGGCTTTACGGAGTGCTTCATGTCAGGCACCGCCGCGGAAATCACGCCGGTGGCTGAAATCGCCGACTGGAAATTCACGCCCGGCCAGATCTCGGCACAACTGATGGCGGATTTTGCAGCCGAAGTGCAGCCGAAGGACAAGGCCGTCGCGGCGTAACCGAGGCACGCGCTCGTTTTCCGTCCCCCAAGGAGAAGGGAAGTGAGCGTGAACTGTTTTGTAGCTTGGTGCGACCAACTCCCGGCGCGCGGATGGAAGCCCCTTAATCGCTCCCTCGCCCCGCTCTTCGCGGGGTCGAGACGAGCAAAGCTCGCTCTTAGAGGGTTGGGGTGAGGGGCTCCATCGGCAAACGCCGATGTCAATAGATGGACCTGTACCCCCTCACCCGAAATCCGCTCCGCGGATT
>JACDAG010000132.1 GCA_013695565.1 Bradyrhizobium sp. | reverse complement strand
GTCCCGGCCTTGCGCCGGGACGACGCCATCTCCTACGGCTTGAGTCACGGCCGGAGAATGATCGCCCCCGTGGTCGCCCTGCCCTCGAGATCGATATGCGCCTTTGCGACGTCCTTTAGCGCATAGGCGTGGTTGATCGGCACGTGGAGCTTGCCGTTGATGACGGCGGCAAACAGCGTGTCGGCACCCTCCAGCAATTCCTTGCGGGTGCTGACATAGTCGTTGAGTTTCGGCCGCGTCGCAAACAGCGAGCCGTGATTGTTGAGTTCGGCGAGCGCGAACGGCGGCACCGGGCCCGAGGCGTTGCCGAAGCTGACGAACAATCCGCGCGGCCGCAGACAGGACAGCGAGCCCGGGAATGTGGTCTTGCCGACGCCGTCGTAAACGACATCGCAGAGTTCGTTGCGGCTGATCTGTTTGACCCGCGCGACAAAATCTTCCTCGTTGTAGAGGATGACATGGTCGCAGCCATTGGCGAGCGCGAGGTCGGCCTTCGCTTTCGTACCGGCGGTGCCGATGACATGCGCCCCCATCGCCTTGGCCCATTGGCAGGCCAAGAGACCGATGCCGCCCGCAGCCGCATGGATCAGCACGCGATGACCGGGCTCGACCTTGAAGGTCTTGTGCAGGAGGTACCAGACCGTCAGGCCCTTGAGCATCAGCACCGCACCCTGCTCGTAGGTGATGTGATCCGGAAGCTTGACCAGCTTGTCCGCCGGGATCACGCGTTCGCTGGCATAGCCGCCGAGATTGAAATAATAGGCGACGCGGTCGCCGGGGTGAAAATTGGTGACGCCCGGCCCGACTGCCACAACTTCGCCGGCGGCTTCATTGCCGGCGATAAACGGCAGTCCCGGCGCCTTGTAGAGACCGGTCCGGTAGTACACGTCGATGAAATTCAGGCCGACGGCGTACTGGCGGATGCGAACCTCACCCGGTCCGGGTGCGGCGACCTCGACGCTCTCATACACCAGGGCTTCCGGACCCCCTACCTTGTGCACGCGCACGGCCTTGGTCATGACCACTTCTCCCTTGGCATCTGCTTCGAGCGCCCGTCTTGTGGCCGGAGCGAAAGCCATCGAGGCCGCATTGTCAACTCGCCGGCCGGAACCGGCTATTTCACCTTCTTTCGGCGGTTGCGCCGGGCCAGCACGTTGAACAATTCGACCGCGGCCGCGAACACGATGGCAAAATAGATGTAGCCGCGCGGGATATGGAATTTGAATCCATCCGCCACCAACGCGACGCCGATCAGCACCAGGAACGCCAGCGCCAGCATCTTGGTGGTCGGATGGTCGGCCACGAACTTCGAAACCGGGCCCGACGAGACGTACATGATGAAGCAGGCGATGATGACGGCGGCGACCATGATCTCGATATCTTCAGCCATGCCGATCGCAGTGATGATCGAATCCAGCGAGAACACCAGGTCGATGACGATGATCTGGATAATCACCCAGAAAAACGCGCTCGCGGCGGACTTGGCTTCGGCTTCGCCGTGAGCCGCCTCGACCTCGGCGTGAATTTCATGGGTCGCCTTGGCGATCAGGAACATGCCGCCGCCAATGAGAATGATGTCGCGCCATGACAGCGCCACGCCCTTCACGGTCAGGACGGGTTCCTTGAGGCCGATCAGCCACACCAGCAGGCTGAGCAGCACGATGCGGAACACCAGTGCCAGCAGCAAGCCGATCTGGCGCGCGCGTTTTGCCTGCTCCGGCGGAAGTCGCGCGACGATCACGGACAGGAAGATCACATTGTCGATGCCGAGCACGATTTCGAGCGCTGTCAATGTCAGCAACGCCACCCATGCTTCCGGGCTTGCCAGTAATTCCATCATGCCTTGAACGACTTCAGTTTGCGGATTACCGCGTCGCTGCCGGCGATATAGGCGGCGATCGCGCAAAGTCCTGTTATAATGGGAATGCCCACGGCAAAGTCGCAGGCAATGGTATACGCCGCCAGCGCGGCCCACGCCACCAGCAACCACAGCGTCAGCCAGCGCAGCCGCACCACGCGGATCGGATGCAGTACGTGGAACGGTGCGAATGTCAGCGCGATCAGAACCACGACCGCGAGGCTCGCGAGCGCCGGCGCTGGATGCAGCAGGAACAGATAAAATGCCGCCACGTTCCACAGCGCCGGGAAGCCGCGAAAATGGTTGTCGGCCGACTTCATGCTGCGGTCGGCAAAATACAGCGCGCTCGATGTCACAATGCCGATGCCGAGCAAGGGCGCGGCCAGTGGCAGCAGCATGCCGCTTGCCGTGATCGCGTAAGCCGGAACGAAGACATAGGTGACGAAATCGACGACGAGGTCGAGAATTTCCCCCGACCAGTTCGGCTGCAGCTGCACCACATCGAATTTCCGCGCCAGCGGGCCGTCGATCGCATCGATGAGGAGCGCCACGCCGAGCCAGGCAAACATGCTGGCCCAGTGCTCGCGCACGGCCTCCAGCATCGCAATCAGGCCGATGCCCGCTCCCAGCGCCGTGAAGACATGCACGCCGAAGGCGGCGGTCCGCATTTGCGTCGTCGCTGGTGATGATGCCGTTGCCGGCGATGATTTGGGCTGCGGTATCTGGTCCATTGCTGCGGCAGTGCTTATCAGGAATCGCTTCGTTTTGCATATCCGCGCTTGCGGCGTTCCGCCGCGCGAAGTGATGGAAACATTTAGCGACATCAATGACTTGAAAATGCTGCCGGGAATGTCAATTGTCTGGATATGACCGATGTATCGCCAATTTATGACATCATTGTTATCGGCGGCGGACCGGCGGGGTTGACCGCCGCCATCGCACTGGCGGAGACCGGCGCCAGGACCGCCTTGTTGGCCCGTCGCGCGCCCTATGCCGACAACCGCACCACGGCGCTGCTGGGCGCTTCCACCGAGCTGCTCGAACGCCTGGATGTCTGGCGCCGCTGCCGCGACCAGGCCGCCGCGTTACGCACCATGCGGCTCGTCGATGACACCCGCCGCCTGATCCGGGCGCCGGAGGTGCGGTTTTCGTCGGAAGAAATCGGCCTCGACCAGTTCGGATACAACATCGACAACCGGACGCTGATGGCCGCACTTTGGGAACGCGCGGGCGAGTTTCCCAACCTGACGCGGTTCGACGATGAAGCCGCAGCGGTCGATCCGCAGGATGCGATGATTTCGATCCATACCCGCGCGGGCGGATCGCTGTCGGCACGGCTGGTGATCGGCGCCGATGGACGGCAATCATTGTCCCGCGACGCCGCCGTCATCGACGTCAAGCGTCGTGACCTGCATCAATCGGCATTGACCTTCAACATCGCCCATTCGCGCTCCCACAAGAATATCTCGACCGAGTTTCACACGCCGCACGGCCCGTGCGTCTTCGTGCCCCTGCCCGGCAACCGCTGCAGCGTGGTGTGGGTCTCGGCGGCGAAGGAAGCGCAGCGGCTGATGGCGCTCAGCGACGACGAATTGTCCGACGCTGCGGAGAAGCAATCGCATTCCATTCTCGGCAGCGTCCGGGTCGAGCCGGGGCGGAACTTGTTTCCGCTTTCGATCGAGAGTCCCAAACAATTTGCCAGCCATCGCGTGGCGCTGGTCGGCGAATCCGCCCATGTGCTGCCGCCGATCGGCGCGCAGGGCCTCAACATGGGATTGCGCGACGCCGCCGACATCGCCGATATCACCGGCCAGGCGATGTCGCTCGGCGAAGATCCCGGCGCGCCGCAGGTGCTGGCGCGCTATCAATCCGCGCGCCGCGCCGATGTCGCCAGCCGGGTGTTTGCCATCGACCTCGCCAACCGCTCGCTGCTCAGCGATTTCCTGGCCGTGCAGTCGCTGCGTGCGGCGGGTCTGCATCTGATCGGGTCGTTCGGCCCGCTGCGACGGCTCGCGATGCGCGAGGGCCTCGCGCCGTCATGGAAGCGCGTGGGTTAATTACCCAGCGGCAGCCCCAGTCGTCCGCTCTGGATTAACCACATCGTACCGGTCAGCGTGACGACGGAGGCGAAGGTGCCGATCAGCACGGCGACCGAGGCCGGCTCGATCCAGGTGTTGTTCTGCCGGGCGATGACGAACACGTTGAGCGCCGGCGGCAGCGCGGCCATCAGCACCGCGGTGGCCGCCCATGGCTGCGCGAACGGCCCGAACAGCAGCATCAGCGCGAACACGATCAGCGGGTGGATCATGAGTTTGACCGCGATCACGCCGGGCACCTCCCAGGGCACGCGATCGAACGGCCGCAACGCCACGGTAACGCCGAGCACGAACAGCGCCGTCGGCGCCGCGGCGTTCTGCAGGAACGTGAGCGTGTTGTCGATCGCGACGGGGGGACGAAAATGCAGCGCCGCGGCGAGCGCGCCTGCACCTGCCGACATGATCAGCGGGTTCAGCACGATCTGCCGCGCCACGATGCCGAACGTGTGCAGCAGCGAGCGATGCTCGCGATCGGTGAACGCGATCAGGATCGGCACGATCGAAAACAGGAAGATGCTGTCGCAGCAAAATATCAGCGCGGTCGGCGCCGACGCCTTGGTGCCGAGCACCGCGAGCGCCAGTCCCGGGCCCATATAGCCGATATTGCCGTAGGCGCCGGACAGGCCCGCCAGGGTCGCCTTGCGCAGCGACAGGTCGCCAATGACCCGGCCGGTCATCATCGCCATAACGAAGGCGATGACGGTCCCGAGCGTGGTCGCGATCAGGAATGGCGGGTTGTTGAGTTCCGAAAACGGCGTCTTGGCCATGATGCCGAACATCAGGGCCGGCAGCGAGACGTAAAGCAGGAAGAAATTCATCCAGGCGAGCCCTGCCTCGGGCAGCCCTTTGGTCTTGCCGCAGGCAAAGCCGATGAAGATCACGCCGAAATAGGGAATCGCCAGATTGAGAATATCGGCCATGCGGCGGGGGTCTTTTCGTCAACGTTTTCTAGAGGCTGGCGCCGGACGCTCCAGCCTCACCGTAGAGCTAATTCAACCATTTGCCCCTAGCATCGGCCACAATCATGGTCTATTCGACGAGGTATGATTAAAGCGCGCACCGCCAAATTCCAGATCGGTCAGATCGTCCGCCACCGGGTGTTTTCATTCCGGGGCGTGATTTTCGACATCGATCCGGAATTCAACAATACCGAGGAATGGTGGTTGTCGATCCCCGAAAACGTTCGGCCGCACAAGGATCAGCCGTTCTATCATTTGCTGGCGGAGAATTCGGAGTCCGAATACGTCGCCTATGTCTCCGAACAGAACCTGCTGCCCGACGATTCCGGCGAACCGATCCGGCATTCGCAGGTCGCCGAGATCTTCATCAAGGACAAGTCCGGCGGCTATCGCCCGCGCAATCCGTCGCTGAATTAGCCGTCATTGGGAGCCACCGGGTCGCGCGCATGCGCGCCCGATGACAGGCTCCGCGAAGCAATCCATCGCGCGGCATAACGGATAGATGGATTGCATCGTCGCAAGTGCTCCTCGCAAT
>JACDAG010000130.1 GCA_013695565.1 Bradyrhizobium sp. | reverse complement strand
AGTCCGCCGAAAGCGCCCGCCGCGTTGCCGCCGACGCATTGGCTGCCGCCGAGAGCGTGATGGCGCAAACCGACCGCGAGGCAAAGGCCTCGCTGGAAGCGCTCTCCAGCGCCCGCGAGGCTTGCGCGCGCGCCGAGGAACGCATGGACGGCACCAAGCGCCGGGTCACCGATATCGAACGCGAAATCCATGACATGCTCGAAGTCGAGCCGCATGCGGTGGCGGCGCTGGCCGAGATCGAGCCGGGCGCGGAATTACCGCCGCTGGGCGAGATCGAGGAGAACCTCGAAAAGCTGCGCCGCGACCGCGACCGGCTTGGCGCCGTCAATCTGCGCGCCGAGGAAGAGCTGCGCGAAGTCGAGACCCAGCACACGGCCTTGACCACGGAACGCGACGATCTCGTGGAAGCCATCAAGCGGTTGCGCCAGGGCATCCAGAGCCTCAACAAGGAAGCCCGCGAGCGTCTGTTGACCTCGTTCGAGACCGTCAACGAGCACTTCAAGCGGCTGTTCACGGAGCTGTTCGGCGGCGGCGAAGCAGCACTTCATTTGATCGAAAGCGACGATCCGCTGGAAGCCGGCCTTGAAATCATCGCGAAACCGCCCGGCAAGAAGCCGCAGACGCTGTCGCTGCTGTCAGGCGGCGAGCAGGCGCTGACGGCGCTGGCGCTGATCTTTGCGGTGTTCCTCACCAACCCGTCGCCGATCTGCGTGCTGGACGAAGTCGACGCGCCGCTCGACGACCACAACGTCGAGCGGTTCTGCAACCTGTTGCACGAGATGACGTCCTCGACCGAAACCCGCTTCATCATCATCACGCATAATCCGATCACGATGGCGCGGATGAACCGGCTGTTCGGCGTCACCATGGCCGAGCGCGGCGTCTCGCAACTGGTCTCGGTCGGCCTCGACGACGCCGTGAAGATCCTCGATCAGATCGTGGCGTAATCTTTCCTCCCTTCTCCCCTTGTGGGAGAAGGTGGCGCGAAGCGCCGGATGAGGGGTTTCTCGCCGCGACGATAGAATTCGCGGAGACATACCCCTCACCCGTCACGAACGCGCTTTGCGCGTCCGAGCCACCCTAAGAGCGAGCTTCGCTCGTCTCGGCTCCCACAAGGGAGGGGGAAGAAACGAGATGACCTCACCCGATCTCCCCGCCGAACTGAAGTCCGCGCTTGATGGCAAGCTGCGCGGCTTCTCGCGCAGTGACGCGGCCGAGCGTTCGGCGTCGATCTCGAAAAACTACCGCGACGGCGGCGGCTCCGGCACGATCAAGTCCGAAACTGACGCGCTGGCCTATGCGCTGGCGCGGATGCCCGCGACCTATGCCGCGGTCACCGCCAGCCTGAATGCGCTCAGTGAAATCCGCCCCGATTTTGCGCCAACGAGCCTGCTCGATATCGGCGCCGGACCGGGCACGGCGAGCTGGGCCTCGGCGGAAGCATTTTCGACACTGCAAGACTTCACCCTGCTCGATGCCAATGACGCAATACGCAAACTGGCACTCGACCTTTTCAGCGAAAGCTTTCGCCTGCGCGAACTCACTTACGAACGGGGCGTAGCCCGCAACGCCCTGAGCAAAGCGGAAGCCGCGGACCTCGTCGTCGCCAGCTACGTGATCGGCGAACTCAGTGCATCCGAGCAGGCATCACTGGCCTCACTGATGTGGGAAAAGACCCGCGATACGCTGCTGGTGGTCGAGCCGGGAACGCCGTCCGGCTACGCGCGGATCATCGCGTTGCGCGAACGCCTGATCGCTGATGGAGCGCATGTCGCGGCCCCCTGCCCGCATGACGGAAAATGTCCGCTGCAAGCGCCGGACTGGTGTCATTTCACCCAGCGCCTGCAGCGGTCGCGCGCGCACAAGCAGGTCAAGGGCGCCGAACTGCCGTTTGAGGACGAGAGATTCGCCTATGTGGCGCTGACGCGTACACCGCTTGAAGTTCGTCCAGCCAGGGTGCTGGCGCAGCCTGATGTCTCCAAGGTCGAAGTCACGGCCAAACTATGCACCGCGGCCGGTCTCGTCCTCAGCCGGACGCCCCGCCGCGCCAAGGCGGATTATGCCGCTGCCCGGCGCTGGCGCTGGGGCGATGCGGTGATCGAGCAATCACCCATCGCGCGTCGTCCCGGCGAAGGCCGGGACCCATAACCACCGGCGCCAATCGTAGAGGAAGGTGTTGGCCAGAGTGCCCAACGAGGGGCCGCGGCTTATGGGTCCCGGCCTTCGCCGGGAC
>JACDAG010000119.1 GCA_013695565.1 Bradyrhizobium sp. | reverse complement strand
CGTCGACCTGCACAATTCCAAGGCGGGCGGCACGACATCCGAGGCGGCCGAGTAACACACAAAGCGATATGCCCGGCGCTCTGCGCCGGGCATCCGCGCTTCGCTCGGACGTTGGGCGAAACGCGTGGCGTCAAAAAGAATTTCGTATTTGCTGCCGGTGACGATCGGCACGCGAGGAGAACACGATGAACCAAGAAATTATGAATCTCTTCAATCCGACGACGCCGGCTCAGGTCTTCGACCAGATCCGGATCTCGATTGCGTCCCCGGAGAAGATTCTGTCGTGGTCCTACGGCGAGATCAAGAAGCCGGAGACCATCAACTACCGTACCTTCAAGCCCGAGCGCGACGGCCTGTTCTGCGCCCGCATCTTCGGGCCGATCAAGGATTACGAATGCCTGTGCGGCAAGTACAAGCGGATGAAGTACAAGGGCATCATCTGCGAAAAGTGCTCGGTCGAAGTGACGCTGAGCCGCGTCCGTCGCGAGCGCATGGGCCATATCGAACTGGCTGCCCCGGTTGCGCACATCTGGTTCCTGAAGTCGCTGCCGTCCCGCATCGGCCAGCTGCTCGATATGACGCTGAAGGATCTCGAGCGGATCCTGTATTTTGAATATTACGTTGTTCTCGAGCCGGGTTTGACCGCGCTCAAGGACCGTCAGCTGCTGTCGGAAGACGAGTATCTGAAGGCGCAGGACGAATACGGCCAGGACAGCTTCACCGCCATGATCGGCGCCGAAGCGATCCGCGAGCTGTTGAAAGGCCTCGAGCTCGAAAAGCTCGACGTGCAACTGCGCGCCGAGATGCAGGAGACCGAATCCGACATCAAGCACAAGAAGCTCGCCAAGCGCCTGAAGATCGTCGAGGCGTTCCGCTATTCCGGCAACAAGCCGGAGTGGATGATCCTGACCGTGGTGCCGGTGATTCCGCCGGACCTGCGTCCGCTGGTGCCGCTCGACGGCGGCCGCTTTGCGACCTCCGATCTCAATGATCTCTACCGCCGCGTCATCAACCGCAACAACCGCTTGAAGCGGCTGATGGAGCTGCGCGCCCCCGACATCATCATCCGTAACGAAAAGCGCATGCTGCAGGAGGCCGTCGACGCACTGTTCGACAACGGCCGCCGTGGCCGCGTCATCACTGGCGCCAACAAGCGTCCGCTGAAGTCGCTGGCCGACATGCTCAAGGGCAAGCAGGGCCGCTTCCGGCAGAACCTGCTCGGCAAGCGCGTCGACTATTCCGGCCGTTCGGTGATCGTGGTTGGTCCCGAACTGCGGCTGCATCAGTGCGGCCTGCCAAAGAAGATGGCGCTCGAACTGTTCAAGCCGTTCATCTATTCGCGGCTCGACGCCAAGGGTCTGTCCACCACGGTGAAGCAGGCGAAGAAGCTCGTTGAAAAAGAGCGTCCCGAGGTCTGGGATATCCTCGACGAGGTCATTCGCGAGCATCCCGTGCTGCTGAACCGCGCGCCGACGCTGCATCGCCTCGGCATTCAGGCGTTCGAGCCAGTCCTGATCGAGGGCAAGGCGATCCAGCTGCATCCGCTGGTTTGCGCCGCGTTCAACGCCGACTTCGACGGCGACCAGATGGCCGTGCACGTTCCGCTGTCGCTGGAAGCGCAGTTGGAAGCGCGCGTCCTGATGATGTCGACCAACAACATCCTGCATCCGGCGAACGGCCAGCCGATCATCGTGCCGTCGCAGGACATCGTGCTCGGTCTCTATTACGTCTCGATCCTGCGCGAAGGCCTGCCCGGCGAGGGCAAGATCTTCGGCGAGATGGCCGAACTCGAGCATGCCCTGCACTCGAAGGTCATCCACCTCCACACCAAGATCAAGTACCGGTGGGAAGGCATGGACGAGACCGGCAAGGTGTCCAAGCGCTGGATCGAAACCACCGCGGGCCGCGTCATGCTCGGCAATCTGTTGCCGAGCTCGGCGAAGATTTCGTATGACATCATCAACAAGCTGATGACCAAGCGCGAAATCTCCAGCGTCATCGATCAGGTCTACCGTCACTGCGGTCAGAAGGAGACGGTGATCTTCTGCGACCACATCATGGCGCTCGGCTTCTACAATGCGTTCAAGGCCGGTATCTCGTTCGGCAAGGACGACATGGTCGTGCCGCACTCGAAGTGGAAGATCGTCGACACCACCCGTACGCTGGCGAAGGATTTCGAGCAGCAGTACAATGACGGCCTGATCACCCATGGCGAGAAGTACAACAAGGTGGTCGACGCCTGGTCGAAGGCGACGGAAGAAATCGCCAAGGAGATGATGAAGGAAATCTCCTCGACCAAGAAGAACGCCAATGGCGCCGACGCCGACATCAACTCGATCTACATGATGGCGCATTCGGGCGCGCGCGGTTCGCCGGCCCAGATGCGTCAGCTCGCCGGTATGCGCGGCCTGATGGCCAAGCCGTCGGGCGAGATCATCGAAACGCCGATCATTTCCAACTTCAAGGAAGGTCTGTCGGTGCTCGAATACTTCAACTCGACCCACGGCGCCCGCAAGGGCCTCGCGGACACCGCGTTGAAGACCGCGAACTCCGGCTACCTGACGCGGCGTCTGGTCGACGTGGCGCAGGACTGCATCATCACGCAGGACGATTGCGGCACCAAGCTAGGCATCAAGATGCGCGCCATCGTCGATGCCGGCACGGTCGTGGCCTCGCTGGCGTCGCGCATTCTCGGCCGCACGACGGGCGAGGATCTGCGTGATCCCGTCAGCAACAAGGTCGTGGTCAAGCGCGGCACGCTGATGGAAGAGACGCATGTCGACGCCATCCAGCAGGCCGGCATCCAGGAAGTGAAGATCCGCTCCGCGCTGACCTGCGAACTCGTCAACGGCATCTGCGGCAAGTGCTACGGCCGCGATCTGGCCCGCGGCACGCCGGTCAACCATGGTGAAGCGGTCGGCGTCATCGCGGCGCAATCGATCGGTGAGCCCGGCACGCAGCTGACGATGCGCACGTTCCACATCGGCGGCGCGGCGCAGATCAACGAGCAGTCGTTCATCGAGTCGAACTTCGACGGCAAGGTGACCATCAAGAACAAGGCCATCTGCAAGAACAGCGAAGGTCATCTGGTCGCGATGGTTCGCAACATGGTCGTTGCGATCACCGACGCCGACGGCACCGAGCGTGCGACCCACCGCATTCAGTACGGCGCGCGTATGCACGTCGATGAAGGCGATATGGTCAAGCGCGGCCAGCGCATCGCGGAATGGGATCCGTATTCACGGCCCGTTCTCACCGAAGTCGAGGGCACGATCGGGTTCGAGGACCTGGTCGAAGGCCAGTCGATCTCGGAAACGCTCGACGAATCCACCGGTATCGCCAAACGCGTCGTCATCGACTGGCGCGCTTCGCGTGGCGGCGCGGATCTGCGTCCGGCCATCGTGGTCAAGGGCAAGGATGGCAAGGTCCTGAAACTCGCGCGTGGCGGCGATGCCCGCTACATGCTGTCGGTCGACGGCATTCTGTCGGTCGACACCGGCGCGAAGGTCAAGGGCGGTGACATCCTAGCGCGTATCTCCACCGAGAGCGCCAAGACCCGCGACATCACGGGCGGTCTGCCGCGCGTGGCCGAACTGTTCGAGGCTCGCAAGCCGAAGGATGCGGCGATCATCGCGGAAATCGCGGGCACGATCCGCTTCGGCCGCGACTACAAGAACAAGCGCCGTTTGTCGCTCGAGCCTCATGACGGTTCTGAGTCGGTGGAATATCTGATCCCGAAGGGCAAGCACATCCATCTGCAGGACGGCGACGTCGTGGAGAAGGGCGACTACATCGTCGACGGCAACCCGGCGCCGCACGACATCCTGGCCATCAAGGGCGTCGAGGAACTCGCCGCCTATCTCGTCAACGAGATTCAGGACGTCTACCGGCTGCAAGGCGTGCTGATCAACGACAAGCATATCGAGGTGATCGTCCGTCAGATGCTGCAGAAAGTGGAAGTC
>JACDAG010000036.1 GCA_013695565.1 Bradyrhizobium sp. | reverse complement strand
CGAGGATCCAGTCATCCGCGCCATGGATCGCCTTGAGGCTTGCCAGCGATTGCCGGATGCCGTCAGGGGTATGGCCGACGTCGATCACCGTCAGCGGGTCCTGCGCGATGATTTCGAGACGCCCCGGCCATTGCGTGTCGCGCAGGCCGGATCGCACGGCCGCTTCAATCCGCTCGGGCGCATGGCGTGGCTGGGCGCGTTGTAGCCAGAGCAGGAACAGCGTGACCGCAATCGCGGCGTTGTTGAACTGAACCGCGCCGAGCAGGCGCGTTTCGAGGCCACGATAGCCATGAGTGCCGAACGCGTAATCGAACCGCTGCCCTGACGCGGTGGCGTGCTCGCCGCCGATGCCGATTTCGTCACGGATGAACAGCGACGTGATCCCGCAATGGCGATTATATTCGAGCAGATGCGGCCGCAGGCTGCGGCAGTTCTCGCCATAGAGGATGGTGCCGCCGCTGGCGCAGGCGTCGCTCTTGTCGGAGGCGATCAGCTCCAGGGTGCTGCCGAGCAGTTCGACATGCTCGTAATCCACCGACGTGACGCAGGTCTCCTGCGCGCCGACCAGGCGGACCGGATCGTAACGCCCGCCGATGCCGGCCTCGAACGCGATGAAGTCGCAGCCGCTCGCTTCAAAGTGCAGGCAGGCGAGCGCAAACAGCGCTTCGAAGGCGCCGAACTGTTCGCCGCGCCGCTGCGAAATCCCGGCAATGGCGGCCTCAATCTGTTGCCTGCATCGCGCGAAATCATCATCGCCGATCTCGGTATCGTCGATCCGGATCCGTTCGTTGAAGTGCTGCAGATGCGGGGAGGTGAATAGCCCGGTTCGCAGGCCGTAGGCGCGGCCGATCGTGGCGCACATCGCAGCCGTACTGCCCTTGCCGTTCGAGCCGGTTACCACGACGGAGTTACGTTGCAGCCGCGCGCGATCGATCCCGAGCACGTCGAGCAGTTCGGCCAGCCGCGCCAGGCAAACGCCGTCGCCATATTTGGGAAGGTCAAACACTAGAGCAATCCCATCGCGCGAAACGTATGCTGCCAGATGCGCAGGATCAGATCGCCCCGGTCGAAATCTTCCAGCAGCCGGATCGACGGATTGGAGTTGACCTCGATCACATCGATGGCGTCGGGATCGCCGCCGACGCCGACGAACATGTCGACGGCCGCGACGCGAAGCCCGAGCGCACGCGTGGCTTGTCTTGCGAGCGCGACCGTCTTCTGGGAAGGCGGCGGCTCGATCACCATCGTTCCGCCTGCGCTCAGGTTCATCCGCCCGGGAATTTCGCGCCGTTGCCCTTTGGCCAGCACGGCGTCGAGCGTGGCGTCGTGATCACCGGGTGCGACCGGCGAAAGGCCGCCGGCGCGAAGGGCATCATTATGGGCGGTGAGCAATTCGCGCAATGTCCGCACGCCGTCGCCGCGAACGGACGGCGGATATTTGCGCGCGCAATACAGCGCGTCATCGTCGAGCAGGAAAACCCGGTACTCGATGCCCTCGACGATCGGCTGCATCAGCACCGCGTCGTAGTATCTCGCGACTTCGTCGAGATAGCGCAGGAGCGCGGCCTCACCGTGGACCGCTTGCGCAAAATCGCCGCGCGAACCCGTCAGCGGCTTGACGAAAGCCGATGCACCCAACTTCGAAAAATGCGCCAGGGCGTCGTCGCGCTCATGCCCGTTCGGGCGATGTGCGCGATAGCGGTCGTGCAGGAAGAAATATTCACCGTCGATGACAGGCACACCGGCCGCGTTGAGAATCTTGCCAGTAAAGTATTTGTCGGAAGCCAGCGTCGAGGCGGTGGCGCTGTTCTGCGGATACCATGAGCAGCGGCCGGCGCCGAAATGCAGGGATTTGTCCGGTGAAGCGATGCTGAAAACGAGTCCCGAGCCGCCGTCGAGATCGCTAAAGGTCAGGCCGAATTCGGCGCAAGCAAATTCGGCATAGATCGACTGATCCGGATGAGAGGCCGGCTTTCCCGCTCGAAATTCCTTCACGCTTCGCATGCCGTCTCTTTCGACGCGTTCCAGGTTTTGCGTAGCAATTTATTGCCAGATCGGCGTCGATTTCAGCAAGTTAATTGCGTGTGTGATGTGGGTTAACCTAGCGCGACCGAACCTTTCCGCAAAATAAACCGACTGCCATTCCGAGTCCTCAATTGTGCGCCAATCGATCTTGACTATCTCTGTGATTGGCGCAATTGAAACGTCAAATCGCCAATGATTTCGGGGCTTTTCGTCACTTCGAGACCTGAAAAGCCGGCAAGAAACTGAATTGTTCTACACCAAGACGTCAGGAAAAACGAAAACACATGAGCGCGTTCTATAGAGAGAAAGTTCTTTCTGTCCGTCATTGGACCGATACGCTTTTCAGCTTCACCGCTACCCGTGATTCCGGCTTCCGGTTCCAGAATGGTCAGTTCGCGATGATCGGCCTCGAGGTCGAGGGCCGTCCGTTGCTGCGTGCCTACAGCATGGCGAGCGCCAATCACGAGGAAGAGCTCGAGTTCTTCTCGATCAAGGTCGCGGACGGGCCGCTGACCTCGAAGCTGCAGAGGATTCGCGAAGGCGACACCATCCTGGTCGGCCGCAAGGCGACGGGCACGCTGATTACCGGCAATCTGATCGAAGGCAAGCGCCTGCTGCTGTTGTCGACCGGCACCGGCCTTGCGCCGTTCGCGAGCCTGATCAAGGATCCTGACGTCTATGACCGCTACGAGAGCATCGTGCTGGTTCATGGCTGCCGGCAGGTCTCCGAACTCGCCTATGGCGAAGAGCTGGTTGCGAAGCTGCGTGACGACGAATTGTTCGGGCCGCTATTGTCCGAGAAGCTGATCTATTATCCGACGGTCACGCGTGAGCCGTTCCGCAACCGCGGCCGCATCACCGACCTGATCACCTCCGAGCAGCTGTTCAACGATATCGGCCAGCCGCCGCTCGACATCGAGATCGACCGCATCATGATGTGCGGCAGCCCCGGCATGCTGGAAGAACTGCGCCAGCTGTTCGAGACCCGCGGTTTCCTCGAGGGCAGCCACAGCGAGCCCGGTCACTTCGTGATCGAAAAGGCGTTTGTGGAGCGTTGACGCTGTCGTCCCGGCGAAGGCCGGGACCCATAACCACCGATCTTCGTGGTTATGGCGAGTTGTGGCTCCAGCTGTTGCTCGCAACCCAAGCCGGTGGTTATGGGTCCCCCGATGCGCAATTGCGCATCTGAGATCGCGCTTCGCTTGTCCGGGACGACATGAGAGAGCCGCGCTCGCGCCGCTGGCACCTCTCATTCCCCCACTGCTATAACCTCCCCAACGCCGCGCGGCCTGTTGCCGACATGGCGACGAGGGAGCATGCGTTGTCGGTACGCGATCAGATCGGCTCGGTGAAAACCGCCTTTGTGCTCGCCGGCGGCGGCAGCTTTGGCGCCATCCAGGTCGGCATGCTGCATTCGCTGGTCGCGCACGGGATCTCGGCGGATATGGTGGTCGGCTCCAGCGTCGGTGCGCTGAACGGCGCTTTCTATGCCGGTGATCCAACGCTTGCGGGCGTGGAGCGGCTCGGCGACATCTGGCGCGGACTGACGCGGCAGGATGTGTTTCCGATGAGCTGGCGCACGGTGTTGAGTTTTCTGTGGCACCGCGACTTCCTGATTTCGCATGACGGCATCCGCAAGCTGATCGACGACCACATCCCCTATCGCAATCTGCAGGATGCCAAGGTGCCGGTGCATATCGTCACCACAGATATCATTTCCGGCGACAGCGTGGTGTTGTCGGAGGGATCGACCTCGGAGGCGATCGTCGCCTCGACCGCGATCCCCGGCGCGTTCGCGCCGATCCCCTACAAGAACTACTAC
>JACDAG010000006.1 GCA_013695565.1 Bradyrhizobium sp. | reverse complement strand
CCGGAAAACCCCGCACCCGATCCATGGCCGGGTACTGCAGTGGACGCTGACGCGCCGCGGCGCTGTCCTGCTCGACAAATGCCGCCGTCACGTCCAGGCGGTGGAACGGCGGCTGGCGTCCGGGCTGTCGGCCAAAGCGCTGGTGACTGTTCGCCGCTGGCTGGCACAGATCGCCGCGGACCTGCAGCAGACTTAGCGCAGCACCACGCTCTTTCGAGGTTCCGCACCCCGACTGCGACGACGGCGCCATGCAAATGCGCTTTGGTGCACGCACCCTGCCCCGTAGAATGCGCCCATGAACCCATTCGATTCCCTGAGATCTCCGACCCGCCGTGCCCTGCTGCAAGCCGGCGTCGGTGCCGCAGCCACGCTCGTCACTGCGCCCGCCGCGTTCGCGGTAGCGCCGCCCGGCTTCGACGCGTGGCGCGACACATTTCGCGCCCGCGCGCTCGCAAAAGGCATTTCGGATGCGACATGGACCCGCGTGATGGGCCGCATCGAGCCCGACATGTCCGTGTTCCGTCAGATGCAGAAGCAGCCGGAATTCCACGAGCAGATCTGGCAATACGTCAATCGCCGGGCCTCGGACTGGCGCATTACCGCGGGCAAGGAAGCGCTGCGGAAGTACGAGGCGCTGTTCACGCGGATCGAACAGGACTTTGGTGTCGAGCGCGGCACGCTGCTGGCGCTGTGGGGCGTTGAATCCGCCTATGGCGATCCCCTGGTGCAGCAAAATCATATGCGGCCCATTTTTCCCTCGCTGGCGGCATTGGCCTGGAACGAACCGCGCCGGCGCGCCTATTGGGAAACCGAGCTGATCAACGCCTTGAAGATCGTCGACCGCGGCTGGGGCTCGCCGGAGGAAATGCGGGGATCCTGGGCCGGCGCGATGGGGCACACCCAGTGGATGCCGGAAGTCTGGCTCAATGTCGGCATGGATTACGACAAGGACGGCCGCGTCTCGCCGTTCGGCAGGCCGGACGATGCGCTGGGTTCCAGCGCGCGCTATCTGGTCAATCGCGGCAAGTATCATCGCGGCGAGCATTGGGGCTATGAAGTCCGTGCCGGCGGCGCATCCGCGAGCGGCAACCGCACCTACGCGGCGTGGGCCAGCGCCGGCGTCACCCGCGCCGATGGCCAGCCGTTTTCGCAGCCGAATGCCAGCGCCCAATTGTGGGTGCCGGTCGCAGGCGGTCCGTCGTTTCTGCTGGGGCCGAATTTCTATGCGGTGCGCAGCTACAATCCGTCGATGAACTATGCGCTTGCGATCTGCCATCTCGGCGACCGCATTCTGGGCGCGCCGCCCTTCATCCAGCCCTTCCCTGGTTCGGAGCGCGCGCTGACGCTGGCCGAGGTACAGGAGATGCAGACGCGATTGACAAAAGCCGGCTTCGACACCGGCGGTACCGACGGCCGCGTCGGCAACGACACCATGAAGGCGGTCCGGGATTTCCAAACCAAGGCCGGCCTGCTGCCCGCCGACGGCTATGGCGGGCTCAAGGTGCTGGCGCGGTTGCGGCGAGGCGGTTGAGCCACTACCGCCGTCATTGCCTGCGACAAACGCGAAGCGTTTGGGCAAGGGAGCAAAGGGACGAAGCAATCCATTTTTTTCGCGCGGATGCATGGATTGCTTCGCTTCGCTCGCAATGATGGTCGTGGTCATGCCCCAGGCCGCGCAACACCACCCGCGTTCATGCCGCCGTCGATGACGAGTTCGGTCCCGGTGACGTAGCTCGACGCGTCGGACGCCAGAAACAACACGCCCTGCGCGATTTCGAGCGCATGGCCGGCACGGGCCAGCGGCGTTGCGAATTTGGCGCGTTCCTCGGGATCGATCGGCGCATTCTGCCCCGTACGCCCGCTCGCCTCAGTGGGGATCTTGCCCCAGATCGGGGTGTCGATGATCCCTGGATGTACCGAGTTGACGCGGATTCCGTCGCCGAACGTCGCGCATTCCATCGCGATCGCTTTCGCAAACAGCCGAACCCCGCCCTTGGTAGCGCAATAGCCGGACAGGCTGGCCGCGCCGCACAGGCCCGCCAGCGATGACATCATGATCACAGAGCCGCCGCGGGTCTTGCGCATCGCCGGCAGGCAATGCTTCACCGACAGGAACACGCC
>JACDAG010000991.1 GCA_013695565.1 Bradyrhizobium sp. | reverse complement strand
GCTTTCGCCTCCTCCACCACCAGCAGCGCTCCCGGCGTCAACCAGCCGCCCTCGCGCAACGAGGCCAGCGCTTTTTCCGCGAGGCCCTTGCCGTAGGGCGGATCGAGGAACGCAATCGAGAACGGCTCCATCGGATGGGCGGAGCCGAGATTGGTGGCGTCGCGGCGGTAGACTTTTGTCACACCGCCCAAACCGAGTGCTTCGACGTTGTTGCGAAGCAGCGCGCGGGCTTCCGCGCCATTGTCGACGAACAGCGTGAACGCAGCGCCGCGCGAGACAGCCTCGATGCCGAGCGCGCCGGTGCCGGCGAACAGGTCGAGCACGCGGGCGCCTTCGATCGGGTCGTCATAGGCGTGGACGAGGATATTGAACACAGATTCGCGCAAGCGATCCGCGGTAGGGCGGATCTCGCGCGATAAGGGCGAGGCCAGATTACGACCCTTCAACCGTCCGCCGACGACACGCATGGCTACGAACAACCTCGTTGGGAGGAAGCCGTTGCCCCAGTACCGGTACGCCCCCTCTCCCATGGGGAGAGGGTTGGGGTGAGGGGGTACGGTCTATCGATAGGCCGTAACCCCTCACCCGGATCGCTTCGCGATCCGACCTCTCCCCATGGGAGAGGTGAAACTGAATTCGCCGCAGGCTTCGACTCCAAACTCATCGAATCGAACTCTACTCGTCCCGCGGCTTCAGATCGCGCTTGCCGTGATAGCCGCGCTGCGGACGGCGCGGCGGGCCGTAGCCGTTGGCCTCTTCCTCGTTGCGCGCGCGGGCTTCGTCGCTGCCGGTACGCTGCACCAGCACGCGGCGGCCCTTGCGGTCGGCAATCAAGCCGTTTTTGCCGGCCGGCTTGAACGGCTTCTTGCCGCGCGGTGCGTCGCTCTCTTCGCCCCCGGAATTTTCAGCGTCGGATTTCTCACCCGGCATCGGCCGGTTGAAATCGGCGCCCGCGAGGCTGGCGATCTTTTCGCCCAGCTGCTCGCGCAGCACGCGGGTCTTGACCTCCTCGACCTGGCCTTCGGCGAGTTCGCCGAGCTGGAACGGGCCGTAGGAGACGCGGATCAGCCGGTTCACCTCGAGGCCAAGATGCGCCATCACGTTGCGTACTTCGCGGTTCTTGCCTTCGCGGATCGCAAACACCAGCCAGACATTGGCGCCCTGGTCGCGCTCCAGCGTCGCATCGATCGAGCCGTATTTGACGCCGTCGACCTCGACGCCCTTCTTCAGTTCATCGAGCTGCGCCTGCGTGACATCGCCATGGGCGCGGACGCGATAGCGCCGCAGCCAGCCGGTGTCGGGCAATTCGAGCGCACGCGCCAGCCCGCCATCATTGGTCAGCAGCAGCAGGCCTTCGGTGTTGAAATCGAGACGGCCAATCGAGATCAGCCGCGGCAGGCCATCGGGCAGATTGTCGAACACCGTCGGCCGCCCCTCGGGATCGGCATGCGTCGTCATCAGGCCGCGCGGCTTGTGGAACATGAACAAACGCGTGCGCTCGCGCGGCGGCAACGGCTTGCCGTCGACCGTGATTACGTCGTTGGTGGTGACATCGAGCGCCGGCGAACTGATAACGCGGCCGTTGACGCTGACGCGGCCTTGCGTGACCCACTCCTCGGCGTCGCGGCGTGACGCCAGGCCGGCGCGAGACACCACCTTGGCGATGCGCTCGCCGGACTTCTTGACCTTCGGCGGCTGCGGGCCGCGCTTTTCGAATTCCGTCTTGCGCTCGCGGTAGGCACCGCGGCCGCCGAAGGCCGGACGTTTTGCAAAAATCTTGCTGTCGTCCTCGTTCTCGCGACGCGGCCGTTCGTCACTCGGCTCGCTGCGCGGATGCTCCTGCCAGTCGGTGCGGCCTTCGGGCCGCTGACGCGGACGGTCAAATTTCGGACGATCGCCGGTGGGGCGCTCCGAACGCGAGAAGCGTGGACGCTCCGCGCCGCTACGATCATCGCGGGGTTTATCGAAGCGCGGCTTGTCGAAATTGCGCGCGCCATCGCGGGCGGGACGCGCATCGCGTTCGCCGCGATCCTCGCGCTTCTGCCACGGCTTTGAATCGCTGCGCTCCGGCCGATCACCAAAGTCCTTGCGCGGACCACGATCCGGTCGGCTGCCAAAATCCTTGCGGGGCCCGCGGTCTGGCGCGCCACGCGACGAGAATTTCTTGTCGCCGCCGAATTTCCGCTCCGGACGATCGCCACGGGGCGCGTACGGCCGCTTTTCGCCGGCACCTTCACCGCGCGGCGTGTAGGGACGCTTCTCGCCGCCTCGGTCTTCACGCGGCTTGAACGAACGTTTTTCACCGTCGTCACCGCGGGACGGACGGCCGGTAAACGGCCGGTCGCCACGGGGACGGTCATCGCGATTGAAGCGCGGCGGACGATCGCCGCCCTCGCTGTTGCGATCCCGGAAGGGCCGGTCGCCGCGCGGTGGGCGCGGTGCGTCGCTGAAATCCCGGCGCGGCGGACGGTCGCCGTCACGCTTGCCGGCGTAGGACTTGCCGCCGCCCGCATAAGGCTTTTTGCCGAACGATCGCGCGCCGTCGGATTTCCCGGCATAGGGACGCCGCTCGCCTTCGGGCTTGGCGCCATCGCTTTTTCCGGCAAAGCCGCGCTTGGCGAACTTCTTCTCCGGTCCGCGCGCGGCGCCCGAGCGCCCCTTACCGCCGGCGCGGCCCTTGCCGTCGCCCGAGGGGCGATCACGCCGGCCGCGGGAATCGTTGTCTTTATCGTTGTCGCGGGGCATGAATAGTCTTTCGTTCGTAGCTGAAATGGCGATCAGGCGGATGTGGATCGGCTGTCATAGCGGTAACGCGCGCGCACTTGGCTCAAGGCGCAATCTCACGCAAAACCGGTATCCACGTTTGCTGAAGGCGCTTCTACTAGCAGGTTTCTTCCGATGATACGAGGGATGACTGCCCCTTCTTTCATGGATTTGGCGCTGAAAACGGCCAAGAACGCCGCAAAGGCGGGCGAAGTACCGATCGGATGCGTCATTGTCCGGGGTTACGAGGTCATCGCCACCGCCGGCAACCGCACCCTGACCGACCGCGATCCGACCGCCCATGCGGAGGTTCTGGCGATCCGGCAGGCCGCCGAGGCGATCGGGACCGAGCGCCTGGTCGATTGCGACCTCTATGTCACGCTGGAACCGTGCACGATGTGCGCCGGCGCGATCTCGTTTGCGCGGATCCGGCGGCTCTATTACGGCGCGGCCGACCCCAAGGGCGGCGCGGTCGATTCCGGCGTGCGGTTCTTTGCGCAGCCGACCTGTCATCACGTGCCGGAGGTCTATTCGTCGGTCGGCGAGACCGAGGCGGCGACGCTGCTGAAGGATTTTTTCAGGGTGAGAAGGTAGCGTCCAGCCACCGCCGTCATTGCGAGCCACCGGGCCGCGCGAACGCGCGCCCGATGACAGGCTCCGCGAAGCAATCCATCACGGCATAACGGACGGATGGATTGCTTCGTCGCTACGCTCCTCGCAATGACGACTAGGCAGTGAAAAACTCCCGCAACAACCGCGCCGTTTCATCCGGATTCTCCTCCGGCAGGAAATGCCCGCTGTCGACCGCCGCTCCCTGCACATTGGTCGCCCATTTCTTCCAGGTGTCGAGCGGGGTGGTCGCGGCGCTGGCGACGCCGGCATCGCCCCACAGCGCCAGCATCGGGATCGTGATCTTTTTCCCCGCGTCGAAATCTTGCTTGTCGATCTCGTAATCGGCATAGGCGCCAGCGCGGTAGTCCTCGCACATCGCGTGCACGCGGGCGGGATCGCGGAACGGCGCCAGATAGTGCTCGAGCGCGCGCGGGTCGATCGCATCCAGCGTCTGGCTCTTGGTCTGGCTTGCCATCTTCTGCCGGAGAAAGAACTCGCCGTGGCCGTCGATCAGCGTTTCCGGCAGCGGGTATGGCTGCGCCAGGAACGCCCAATGGTAGATCTTCAGCGCCGAGAGCCGGGTCAGTCTCTCCCAGTAGGCATAGGTGGGCGCGATATCGAGCACCGCGAGTTTCGACAGCCGGCCGGGATGGTCGAGCGCGAGGCGATACGACACCCGCCCGCCGCGGTCGTGGCCGGCGAGCGCGAAATGCACATGGCCGAGTTGCTCCATCGCCTCGACCATCACCTTTGCCATTGCGCGCTTGGTATAGGGCGTGTGCTGTTCGTCGCTGCGGGGCATGTCGGACCAGCCATAGCCCGGCAGATCGGCGATGATCAGTGTGAAGTTATCAGCCAGTTGCGGCGCGACCGGATGCCACATCACATGGGTCGACGAAAATCCGTGCAGCAGCAGCAGCGGCGGCCCCTTGCCGCCGACGCGCGCGAAGATGCGGCCCGCTGACGTGTTGATCCATTCGGAGGCGTAGCCGGGAAACAGATCGGCAAGATCGGGCATGGTCACACTCTCATGTCATCATCCGCGAAGGCGGATGATCCAGTAAACACCAGCCACCGACGTCGACAACAGGTGCCGCAGTACTGGATACCCCGCCTGCGCGGGGTATGACAGCTCGGGGCTGCTTCAAACATTGTTCGGCGTTGCCGAAGGCCCGCAGCGGGTTTATGCCATTCATCAAGTCTGCCCAACAAGAACCAAAAGCGAGGAAGTGCCATGTCGATCGATTTCGAAATTCCGGCCGAAGCCAAGGCGATCCGCGAGAAGGTCCGCAAATGGGTGCAGGACGAATGCATCCCCGCGGAAAAGGAACTCGATACCAAGCCGCTCGCCGAAGTGCTGGGCCCGCTGCGCAAGAAGGCCCGCGCGCAGGGCCTGTGGTGCCCATGGGTGCCCAAGGAATATGGCGGCATGGGCCTCGGCCCGCTCGCCAATGCGCTGGTGCAGATGGAGCTCGGCGAAAGCATGCTGGGCGCGCTGTCGATGAACACGCAGGGGCCCGACGACGCCTCGATGATGACGATTCTGGCCCACGGCACGGAATATCAGAAGGAGAAATTCCTCAAGCCCCTGCTCAATGGCGACAAGCGCATCTGCTTCTCGATGACCGAGAAAGCCGCCGGCGCCGACGCCACCGGCATGCAGACGTCAGCGGTGAAGGACGGCAACGAGAATTACATCCTCAACGGCGAAAAATGGTTCTCGTCCTCGGCGAGCGTCGCCGACATGGCGCTGGTGGTGGCCCGGACCGATCCGAACGCGCCGCGCCACAAGCAGCATTCGACCTTCATCGTCGAGCTGCCAAACCCCGGCTACAAGATCAAGCGCAACGTCGCCAATATGGCGATCGAAGGTCCGCATGCCGACGTGATCCATGGCGGCCACTCCGAGATCGAGATCAAGGATTTGAAGGTGCCGGCCGACAATCTGCTCGGTGGTGAAGGCAACGGCTTCAACATGGGCCAGCATCGGCTGGCTTACGGCCGGCTGCGCCATGGCATGCACAACGTCGCCAAGGCGCAGCGCGCGCTCGACATGGCGGTCGGCCACATCACCAAGCGCTCGACCTTCGGCCAGCTGATCGCCGACCGGCAGGCGGTGCAGTTCATGCTGGCCGATTGCGCCGAGCAGCTCTATATCGGCCGCCTGATGCTGCTTCACATCGCCTACAAGGCTGAAAAGGGCCAGGACATCCGGCAGGAGAACTCGATCGCGAAAATCTTCCACGCGCACATGGTGCACAAGGTGATCGACACCGCGATCCAGCTCCACGGCGCGCTCGGCTTCAGCCAGGATACCCCGCTCGCCAAATGGTACACGCAGGTGCGCGCGCAGCGGCTGGTCGACGGTCCGGACGAGGTGCACCGGTGGAAGATCGGCAAGAACGTCATCAAGGCGTTTAGGGAACACGGCACCACGGCGAGCGCGGTGGGCGGGGATTTGCTGTAAGGCGAGACGATGTCATTGCCGGGCTTGACTGGTGTCTGTCATTGCGAGAGCCGTAGGGTGGGCAAAGACGCACTTGCGTCGTGCCCACCATCTTTCGGCACCGTCAGCTTGAATGGTGGGCACGCTGCGCTTTGCCCACTCTACGGTTCTGCCTCCTCATCGTCATTGCGAGCGCAGCGAAGCAATCCATAGCGCGGCAAGTGGAAACATGGATTGCTTCGCTGCGCTCGCAATGACGAAAAAGGAAGAGCACGCACGCGTTCGAGCCGCCCTACTCCGCCGCTGACTCCAGCGGCGCTTCGCGGGGCACGATGATCTGGATTTTCGTTCCCGCGCCGACCTTGGTTTCCAGATTGATCCGGCCACCCAGGCGATTGGTCACGATGTTATGGACGATGTGCAATCCAAGGCCGGTGCTGCCCTGGTCGCGACGGGTGGTGAAGAACGGATCGAACACCTGGCGCTTGACCTCCGGGCTCATGCCGCAGCCGTCATCTGAAAACAGCACCTCGACATTATTGCGGCCCGACGCCTGAGCGGCAATGTGCACGGAGCCCTTGGCGTCGCTTGGAAAGGCGTGGGCGACGGAATTGAGCACGAGGTTGGTAAGCACTTGGCCGTAAGGTCCGGGATAGCTGTTCATCCTAAGATCGGGCGCGCAATCGACGGTGACCGTCAGGTTCTTTCCCCGCAGCCCGAACCGCAATCCGCTGACCACCTGTTCGGTCACCTCGCCAAGATCGAAGCGTCTGCGATCCGAAACGTTGCGATCGGCCGCGACCTGCTTGAACGACTGGATCAGATCGACCGCGTTGCCGAGATTGATCATGATCTGCGAGGCCGCCTCGCGGCTTGCCGCGATGAATTCGGTCAGGTTCGACCGGCGCACATCGCCTTTCGCAACCTCGGCTTCAAATCGCTTGGTCTTGTTGATCAATGCCGAGGCCACCGTCAGGCTGGTGCCGACGGGGGTGTTGATCTCGTGCGCGACGCCCGCCACCAGCCGCCCCAGCGCGGCCAGCTTTTCGGTCTGCACCAGACTGCCCTGCGCGGCGCGCAAATCTTCCAGCGATTGCGACAATTGCCGGCCGCGCTCCTGCAGTCGGTGAACAGCCGCGTGTTCTCGATGGCGATGACCGCCTGGCCGGCAAAGGTTCTGAGCAGCTCGACCTGCGCCTTGGGAAACAATTGCGGCTCCAGCCGCATCACCGCGATCGCGCCGATCGCGACCTCGTCGCGCAGCATCGGCTCGATCAGGATGCTGCGATAGCCCGATGTTTTCTGCAATTCGCTGTAGCCGCCGGAGACCAGCACATCCGGCTCGTGCACGACGCGCCGCTCGCGGATCGCCACCGAGATCAGATTCTTGCTGGCGAGCGGGGCCGGATAGGCCTTCCGCACCGCCGCCACCGATGCCGGGGAGAACTGATCGTGCGCAACCAGATGAACCTGCTCGCTCTCGCGGCGATAGACCGCGCTCAGCACGCTCTGGCAGAGCCTTGCGGCATTCTTGACGATGCGGTCGAACACCGGCGCAAGATCGGTCGGCGCGTCGGCGATGAGCCTCAGCACCTCTGACGTCGCGGCCTGCTGCTCCCGCGCTTCGCCGAGTTCGATTGTAAGCCGTGCGACTTCCGTTTGCGCAGGGCTTTCGGGGGTCGTCTTTGCAGGGCTGGCGACGCGCGCGGCCTTTGGCGCAGTGCTGCGCTTGCGCGGCATCGCCGTGCGGCTTTGCGGCTTTTCCGGTCCGCCGCCTGCTCCAGAACGTCGTCTCATTGCCCTTCCCCGAGCCCTTGGTAAGCCATGCTATCGGCTTACCCGGCAACGGGAAATGGGCGATCGGGCCTGGTTGCGGCTACGCGCGGCGCAGGAAATCCCGGATGGCACGATTGACCAGCACCGGATGGGATTGCATCGGGCGGTGGCCGGCATCCTCGATACGAACCACGGTGGCCTTTGGCGCATGGTCGTGGAGGTTATCCAGCTGACCGGGAAGGCAGACCGGGTCCTGCATTCCCCAGAGAACCAGCGTCGGGACATCCACCCGAAGTGATCGGGTGGCGGGAGGCTCCGCACCATCGGCAAAAAACCGGGCAGCGAGATCCGGCGTTTCCATATTCGCGGCATCGGCGATGGAAGAAGGCACCTTGATCGGATCGGCGCGGTAGTAATTGTACAAGGCCGGATAGGGGGCAACAGCCTTGTGATATTCCCGCTCGTATTGGGATGCCTGGATTTGCGCCGCGCTGTTGCGGACCTCGCGGAGATATATCGCGGGGTGCGGTGCGTTGAGAATGATCAGGCGTTCGACACGGCCTGGATAGGCCGAAGCAAACACCCAGGCGATGTAGCCGCCCAAATCATTGCCGACCAGGATGCACTTCTCGCGGCCGAAATGCCGAAGCAGGGCATGCACATCGCCCAATAATCTCGGCATGACATAGGCATCGACTTCTTTCGGATGATCCGATGGCGGAAAGCCCCGCAGATCGGGAGCCACCACCATGTGGTCCCGGCTGAACTCCGTAAGCTGGCTCATGTAAAGCGCCCCGCTATCCGGGGCACCGTGAAGGAACAACATCAGTTCGCCCTCGCCCGCCCGGACAAAGTGCAGCTTCACGCCGTCGCCGTTGGCGTAGCCTTGCGTTAGACCAGATTGGCTTGCGCCCGGGCGCGGCCAGATTGCCGTCGAAGCCATGGCCGCCAACGATAGCCTGGCACCCAACGCGAGCAGATGTCGCCGGTCAACAGCAAGCCGAAGAGCTGGATGCATGGACCTCGTC
>JACDAG010001003.1 GCA_013695565.1 Bradyrhizobium sp. | reverse complement strand
ACCAAAGCATTCCTTGCCCCTTATTCCGAGGAATGCAGGTAAAAGCAGCGGGGGAGAAGTTGAAGTGAATGAAGAAGTGAATGAAAAGGTTACGATCCTGGTCGTCGAGGACGATCCGCTAATTCAGAGCATCGTAGAGGAGGCTCTATCAGACGGCGGCTTTCAGCCTGAAATCACAGGCTCCGGCGAAGAGGCAATAACCCTTCTCAAGGGCGGTCTCGAGTATCGGGCGGTCGTGACCGACATCAAGTTGCTTGGAAGACTGGACGGTTGGGACGTGGCCCGCGCCGCCCGAGAGATCTATCCATCGATACCAGTCATCTACATGACCGGCACCGATGGCGGGGACTGGGCATCAAGGGGCGTCCCGAACAGCATTATTTTGCTCAAGCCCTTCGCGCCCGCACAAATCGTGACCGCTCTTTCCAATCTGCTTAACGCGGCAGCCCCACCAATTCCCCCGACAGAGTAACTCTCCCGCATGCGTCACATCCGGGGGCTGCGGTGGCCTGTTCTAATCCTCTTGGCGTACTTCGTTTTCGGGGAGGCCTGCGCTGATTAGGGGTCGCGCCTGGCGCATTACCGGCGCATAAGCAGGCATGTCAGAATCTCAACACCGATCCTGTCCGTGTGGCGCGGTCTACAAGCGCACCGAGAGCATGGCGCCGGCGCGTCAGATTGCAGCTTTGAATGCGCGGTATGCAACGCGACTCTGGAGAGTTGGAACAGCACATGGGTTCCAACGTATCAATTCCTTGCAGGCCCGGTCCGGATGCCGGAGTAGCGGAAACAAACTGGCGACATAGACGTAGACTGTTCGTGAATAAACTCGCGCAAATGCGGGCCTTCATGTGCAGACAGTGCGACGAAATAGAAATCAAAATTGAACGCCTCCGGGCGGTGGCCCGCCAATGCTGGACCAGCAGACGCTCGATGGCATTGCCGGGCTGATCGCCGAACTCGAGGCCCAGAAAGCGGCTCTCCATCCCGAGTAGGGCCGGCACAGAGGCCGCGCGCACAGGAACTGTAAGACCTCACGCGAGTTATCCCGGATACAAAAGGAGATAGCCATGAGCGTCGAAGGTAAAGTGAAGGAAGCTGCCGGCTTCGTGAAAGAAGAGTTGAACGAACACGGCAAATCCCCTGAAAGTCAGAAGAAGGCTCAAGAGGGCCGCGACCTGCGCAACGAAGGCCGCGTCGAGGATGGCAAGGCGCCAAAGACAACCAAGCCCGGCACTGGCCACTAAGCTGCGCTGATTTTTAGAAGCCGCCTCTGGCGAACCGTCAGGGGCGGTTTTGCATAGACTATCCTGTAACCCTCGATGGCAGATACTTTGTTGTGCGTGGCCGCGAGCAGCCTTGAGCCGCGAGGCGCAAGCCATCGACGATGCCGCGCACCCGGCTGAAGGCATAGCATCGAAGTCAGGTTGCACTCGCCGGGAACGGGTTAGTTGTTAGCGCGTACCGATGCGTTGATGTCGCGGGCAGAAACCGGAAAAACGCTCCACGTCCAACATCCCAGTTGCGTCCGGCTGTCACCCGGCGGTGCATGGTCTGCACGTTACGCCATCGGATTGGTTCAAAAAAAGCTCGGGAAAAAGCGCTGCGCTTTGGACTCGGCTTCCTCAGATATCCGCCTCCGGGCGGTGTTTTTTCGCGGCTGCGCGCTGAACCCGCGTCAGCTTCCGGCGTCCCTTCGGACATGACTGAACTTGCCGCCTTTGTGATGGCTCTTCGATAGGGTTCACCGGACCGCGTGTGCCTGAGGAGCGCGCCGGCCGGTTTGACGCTGGCCAATCAAAATAGTTGAGCTGATAGCGCATCAGAGCGTAAAGCAGACATACAACGACGTATCATGCGAGGTCGAGAGGAGACGGTTACAATGAGCATTGCCGATCCCAACAAAACGATCCTGACGGGCGAGAACCCGTTTATCCGCCTGAGCCCGAAGGATGGTGAACCGAACTCGACAGAGGCGAGCTATTGGCGGATCATCTTTTCGCCGGCTGGTCCCGGCCACGTCCTCTATTTCAAAAGCGAGCTGACGGAAGCGCGCTGGCGCATTTACTCCGACAACATCGCGATGGCGCGGTGGCTGCAGTCGACCGTGCAAGGCATGCTCAATGCCGAACTTTCCGACACGGCGATCCCCTGTGTGGACGCGCAATTCTCCAAAAATGGTGATCCACGCTACTTCTGGACCGAGCACATCAAGGCGCACGGTGAAGACATCTCCCTGACCTGGTTCGATATCGGCGAGCCGCTGCTCATCCACTCGCAGCCGAACCAGATTCCCGACCGGCGCTACGGCGTGTGCACCGTGCTGATCCCGGCGCTCGGCACCCGTCTCGTCCGCAACGGCGTCGAGGCGAAGGGGCGATCCTGGCCGCGGGAACGTGAGGGACGGCCCTTCTCGACATCGGCGCTGGCATTCTCGGAAAGCTGGACGGAAGCGGTCTGAGGCGGAGCTGCCAATCTCTCTCCGCCTGCTCCGCTTCAATCCCTCCCGGCGCGCCTCCGCCCGCTGGCGGTCGCTGGCGGGGGAGGGAGTCAAGGATGCAAGCGGCCGTTACTTCGCGTATTTGCCCGACAGCTGCGGGGTCATGTCCGGGTAGGCGCCCCGGGTCTTCTCCCTGGCCTCTTCATGCATCTGCAGGCGGGTTTTGCGCGCCCAGCCGCGCTTGAGATCGTCCTTGATGCCGAATTTGAGCCGGCCGAGCCCTTGGGTTTCCAGCTCGATCGTATCGCCGTCCATGAAGGGATTGAGACCCCGGTGATTGGTGCCGGTGGCGACGATGTCGCCGGGCAGCAGCGTGTGGATGCTCGACAGCCAGGCGATGCACCTGGCGATCTTGTGGCCCATGTCGTCGGTGTTGAAGTTCTGCATCAGCGCGCCGTTGTTCCACAACCTGATCTGCAGCTTCTGCGGATCCTTGATCTCATCTGATGTGACGAGCCAAGGGCCGATCGGAGCGAACGTGTCACGGCTTTTCATCTGGAAGAACACGTTGCCCGGCGGCGGCAGACCGCGTGCCGAACCGTCGATGAAGTTCATGTAGCCGAAGACGTAGCTCATGGCGTCGGCTTCGCTGACGTGGCTGCACTTCTTGCCGATCACGATTGCGACCTCGGCCTCGCCCTCGAACACCAGGGCCGGCACATCCGGCAGCACCATCGTGTCGCCATGCCCGATGATCGCGCTCGGCGATTTGTGGAAGGCGTTGATCGGCGCCGGCGCGCTGCGCTCGCCGTCTTCCATGTAATTGACCGCCATGCAGTCGATCGTGCGCGGGCCCGGCACCGGCGGGCGGATGCGCACGCCCGATACCGGCACCCCGGCGCCGGCTGCTGCCGCGGCCTCGAGTCGCGGCCTGTAGCTGTCCCAATGCTCGATCAGGCCATTCATCAAATCACCCGGACCGGTATGCGGGATGTCGTTGACTGCGGCACTGACATCGACCACGGCGTCGCCCTTCAGCACGCCGAGCTTGAAATCATCGAAATAGACCAGCTTCATCGTTGCTCCCCACTTATTGTGTCGGCCTTGCGCCCAGGCAAGTCGGCTGCCGCGGTCCGTCGCCGCGCCAACCTCCACACCCGCAAGTCGGCCATTACTTTTATCGTTGCCGCGAGGACCAGCGCGCACAGCGCCGCCTTCGTGACCGTCTCCATCGTACCCTCGATCAGCATGCCATGGACCACACTTCCGGTGACGATGACAATCGCCAGCAGCATATGGGCGATGCGCCACGTTCTCAGTCCCAATCGCCGGCGCAGTGCAGCCAGCAGCGCGACGGTAAAGATCGCCCACATGGCGATCACGCCAAAGGGGGAGAACGGCGTCGGCGATGTGAAGGTCAGGGCGTCGATCATGTCAGGCGGACTGGTGATCCAGAGGCCGGCGACGTGGATCACCACCGCCACGACCAGCGCGCCGCCGGTCCAGTGATGGACACGCCGCCCGATACGCGCCGGCAGTCCCGGCAAGTAGCCGCCAATCAGCAGCGGCTGAACCAGCATGACGACCAGTGCGATCATCCCTGCAAATCCGGCCAGGATGTACACCGGTCCGCGCCATTCGAGCAGCGGGCTCACCGCTGCAGCGGCCATCGGCACGCAAATGGCTGACGCAAGGACGGCCCAGATCAGGGTTGCCCGGGCCGATCTCATCCCTTTATTCCCAATTCGCTCAGACCGGCTGCAGGACGAAATGCGCCTCCAGGCGGGTCTCCTTTGCGCTCTTCATCACCGGCCGCAGAAACACGGTTTTGAATTCACCGCTGTCATAGGCGAGGTGACCATGCGGCTGGCCGAAGATCGGAATGATCTGCGGCATCTCGAGCCGGAACGCCCCGTTCTTGTCGGTGAGGGTCGCCCCATGACTCTGCGGCTCGTGCTCCTGCCCTTCGGTCGTGTGCGCCCAGATGTGGACGCGCTGCCCGGCAAGCGGAGCCCCATCGCCGGCGCGGCGCACGGTGCCGGTCATCCAGAAGCCGCCCTTGCCGATCCGTTCCACGATCTTCGCGCCCTTGGTGTAGTTGTTGGCCCCGCCCGGCATCGACGGGGTCGCTGCGAGGCCTTCCGCGCGGGCGGGCAACAGCAGCCCGGAAATCCCGGTGGCCAGGACGGACCCGCCAACGGCGAGCAGGCTGCGGCGGTTGAGTACGACGGTGGTCATGTGAATTTCTCCCGCGACCGTGCAGTTGCGCCGAGCGTACAACAACACGCGCGCGAGGCCCAGTTGAGGGAGAGGAAGAGCGCGACCGGTCGCAATAACAGTGTTGTGAACGGATATGCCGGCCGCTCAGCGAACCGGATCGAATTCCCCAGCGTCCAAAAGCCAAGGCTCCCGGGACTCGGAGAAACGATCATGGGAAACCAACCGGCCGACCGAACTGGGAACCGAGAACTGACTCTCGATGAAATGAAGATTGTCGTCGGCGGCGCCGGAGCTTCCGTGGCTCACGTCGGTATGTCCCTGGGCGATAGTCGCGCGATTGAAAGTCCCTCTCACATCCGAAGGAGCCTGGTATGGCCAAATATGTCGAGCGCGAACTGACGAACGATGTGACCGAACCCACGAGCCAGGTGACCGAACTGACCGAGGACGAGATGGAACGTGTCTCGGAAGGGACGTTCACCTTCAAAACGGTGTGCGTGCCGTCCCGACAGTGGGCCCACGACGACTGACGAGCTGCCGGCCGGTTCCGGACACCGGGATTGGGTGGGCCGGCTCCTTATCCTGACGGGTGCGTTAGGTTGCCGCAACCACCGAACCCGCCAGTGCGTGAACGCCACCAATCAGAACCCTAACGCCTTTGCACCTGGCAAACCCATTGCCAATGGAGAGTACGATGCAAGTCCAACCGGCGAAGACCACCAGCGAAATGACAGAGGATGAGTTGGATAAGGTTTCGGCAGGCGCATTCAAAGGGCCCGTGACCTTTGGAGCCGTCAACGGCGAAAGCACCGACAAAGATCACAAGGACTGGGTGTATGTTATGAAATACGACCATGCCTAAGTCTGAGAGAAGCGGTGCTGTCTGTATTTGAGCCCCGGTGTCCCAAGCTGAACTTGGC
>JACDAG010000978.1 GCA_013695565.1 Bradyrhizobium sp. | reverse complement strand
GGTTGGTCTGGTCCATGAACTGCGAAAGCTGGGACGAGCCAAAGAACTCGCGCACCGCGGCTGCAGCGGGCTTGGCGTTGATCAGGTCCTGCGGCATCACGGTGTCGATGTCGACGGAGCTCATGCGCTCCTTGATCGCGCGTTCCATGCGCAGCAGGCCGATGCGATACTGGTTCTCCATCAGCTCGCCGACCGAGCGCACGCGTCGGTTGCCGAGGTGATCGATGTCGTCGATTTCGCCCTTGCCGTCGCGCAGGTCGACCAGCGTCTTGATGACGGCCAGGATGTCTTCCTTGCGCAGCGTACGGTGGGTGTCGGGCGCATCGAGTTCGAGGCGCATGTTCATCTTGACGCGGCCGACCGCGGACAGGTCGTAGCGCTCACTGTCGAAGAACAGCGACTGGAACATGGTCTGGGCCGAGTCGATGGTCGGCGGCTCGCCGGGACGCATCACGCGGTAGATGTCGAACAGCGCGTCTTCACGCGTCATGTTCTTGTCGGCATGCAGCGTGTTGCGGATATAGGCGCCGACATTGACGTGGTCGATGTCGAGCAGCGGCAGTTCCTTGTAGCCCTGCTCGTTGAGCGCCTTCAGCGACTTCTCGGTCAGTTCCTCGCCGGCTTCGGCATAGATTTCACCGGTCTTCGGATTGACGAGGTCTTCGGCCAGATAGTTGCCGACCAGTTCTTCGTCCGACAGACGCAGTGCCTTGAGGCCCTTTTCCTGCATCTGGCGCGCGCTGCGCACGGTCAGCTTCTTGCCGGCCTCGAGCACGACCTTGCCGGTGTCGGCGTCGATCAAATCGTTGATGGTCGAGTAGCCACGGAAACGGGCGGCGTCGAACGGCACGCGCCAGCCTTCCTTGGTCCGCTTGAAATTGATCTTCTTGTAGAACGTGGACAGGATCGTCTCGCCGTCGAGACCCAGCGCGTACATCAACGAAGTCACGGGGATCTTGCGGCGGCGGTCGATGCGCGCGAACACGATGTCCTTGGCGTCGAACTCGATGTCGAGCCAGGAACCGCGATACGGAATGACGCGCGCGGCAAACAGCAGCTTGCCCGACGAATGGGTCTTGCCCTTGTCGTGGTCGAAGAACACGCCGGGCGAACGGTGCATCTGGGAGACGATGACGCGCTCGGTGCCGTTGACGACGAAGGTGCCGTTCATGGTCATGAGCGGGATATCGCCCATGTAGACGTCCTGCTCCTTGATGTCCTTGACCGACTTGGCGCCGGTTTCCTCATCGATATCGAACACGATCAGGCGCAGCGTCACCTTCAGCGGCGCGGCATAGGTCATGCCGCGCTGGCGGCACTCGTCGACGTCATATTTCGGCGGCTCGAATTCGTAGCGGACGAATTCCAGCATTGAGGTGCCGGAGAAATCCGAGATCGGGAATACCGAACGGAAGACCGCCTGCAGGCCCTCGTCCAGCCGGCCGCCGACCGGTTCATCGACCATCAGGAATTGATCATACGACGCCTTCTGAACCTCGATGAGGTTCGGCATCTCCGCGACTTCCTTAATGTGTCCGAAGAACTTGCGGATGCGTTTGCGACCGGTGAATGTCTGCTGCGCCATCGTGGCCTCTCATTTTCGTCGCCCTTGATGGGCGAACCTTCCGAAGCGCGACTGCCGTCGCCCCCGGGTTGAATTTCGAATCGCTCCGCCGGAACAAAGCCCAAATTCAGGAATTAAGTCCCAAATCCGTTCTCCAGACCCTCAAAACGCAAAACGACGCGCGGGGCGCATGACTGCACCTCGCCCGTCACAACCATCGCTTCACGGACTGAAAAAGCCCGAAATTTGACTGTCTCCCAACGGCTTACGCCGAGAACCCTGCCGTTCCCGCCGCCTACCGTATTTTCCTGCTGCCGCCCCGATATGGGGTGACAATAGTGGAGATTCGAGGGTTAACCCCACGAATCCCCACACATTTTTGTGTACGCCGTGCGTCCGGTTGTCCCATAGCACGGCTTTTGCATCGATCCCGGGTGCAGATACGTCCCGCCCGGGACTTCGTCTCACGTAACTTGCGTTACTTGAGTTCAACCTTGGCGCCGGCCTTTTCGAGCTGGGCCTTGAGCTTCTCGGACTCGTCCTTGTTCACGCCTTCCTTGACAGCCTTGGGCGCGCCTTCGACGAGGTCCTTGGCTTCCTTGAGACCCAGGCCGGTGATGGCGCGGACTTCCTTGATGACTTCGATCTTCTTGTCGCCGGCGGCGACGAGCATGACCGTGAACTCGGTCTTCTCTTCAGCGGGAGCGGCGGCAGCGCCGCCACCGGCCGGACCGGCGACCGCAACGGCGGCAGCGGCGGACACGCCCCACTTTTCTTCGAGGAGCTTTGCGAGCTCGGCAGCTTCGAGCACGGTGAGGCTCGAGAGGTCGTCGACGATTTTCTGTAAGTCAGCCATTGATCAGTTTCCTTAAACGTATTGGTTCGAACCAGGTTTGATTTGCGAAGGGTCAGGCCGCTTCGCTCTTTGAGGCATAGGCCTGGACGACGCGCGCGAGCTTGGCCGCGGGCGCAGTTGTGAGCTGAGCGATCTTGGTCGCCGGCGCCACCAGGAGGCCGACAATCTTTGCGCGCAGTTCATCGAGTGACGGCAGCGAGGCAAGCGCCTTCACGCCGTTAACATCCAGGACGGTTTTACCCATCGAGCCGCCGAGAATGACGAACCGTTCGTTCGTCTTGGCGAATTCGACGGCAACCTTCGGCGCCGCTACCGGATCGTCTGAAGTGGCGATCACGGTCGGTCCCTTCAGCAGGGAACCGATGGCAACGACATCCGTGCCTTCAAGAGCAATTTTGGCGAGACGGTTCTTCGAGACCTTCACCGACGCACCCGCCTGCTTCATCTGCATGCGCAGCTTCTGCATCTGGGCCACGGTGAGGCCGGAATAGTGGGCGACGACTGCAACGCTGGTGGTCTTGAAGACCCCATTCAGCGCTTCAACCGCGTCCTTTTTTGCCGCTCTTTCCACAGCAAGCTCTCTCCGGTTGGCGGCCTTCGCATGGAGCGAGACCGCCGGGTTGCACCCATCGTCTCACCCAAAACCTGACCTCAAGACACCAGTCCATCGGACACGTCGGGCAAGACGACATTGAAAAGCCTGCCCTCCCGAACCAGATGGCGCGGGGTGTCGAGGTTCGAACCAAATCGGCCCGCACGCCGCAGGAAGCGACGCAAAAGCAAAATCCGGTCTTCACCCGTCTGTGCAGGCCATGCGATTAAGCCGTTGAAGAGACTTGCATCTCGACTCGGGCGCCTGCAGTCTTGGACAGGATCGAGGTTATCCGGCAAGCCGGATGTCCCCTGCCGCATTCCAACCTGACGATGAGTTTTCGTTCCTTTCGAGCTATCCATAGCGGATGTCCTGAAAGGAATGATCTCCTACCGTATCGGGTTTTCGGAATGCGAGCACAGACGTGCCAGCAACGGCCAGCACGCCCGGAAGCCGCTCTTTACCGAGTCTCGCCCGGCTTGCCAAGGGCAAAATTCGGGCCGCGGCCGCATTTGCGGACACGGGTTGAGCATCCCGAATCCCCCTTCCCGACAGAGTTCCACCTCTACCAAGTGTGACCTGCGGGGTGGAGGCCGGCAATCAGCCGAGCTTGACGCCGTAAGGTAGCGGCTTGCCGGCAAAATACGCCTCGAGGTTGGCCATCACGCAGCCCTGCATCGCCACATGCGATTCCAGGGTGTGGCCGCCGATATGCGGGGACAGCACGACGTTCGGCAGCGCCGTAAGCGCGTCAGGCGCCTGCGGCTCCTTGGCGTAGACGTCGAGGCCGGCGCCGGCGATGGTCTGATCCGTCAGTGCCGCTACCAGCGCCTGCTGATTGATCACCGAACCGCGCGCGATGTTGACGACATAGCCGTCCTTGCCGAGCTTGTTCAGGATATTGGCGTCGACGGTGTGGTGGGTATCGCTGCCGGCACGGACCGCGATCATCAGCACGCTGCACCATTCCCCCAGCGCCTCGAGCGTCGGAAAATACTGATACGGCACGTCGTGCCGGCTGCGGCTGAAATAGCCGACCTCGGTCTCAAAGCCGGCGACTCGCGCGGCGATCTTGCGCCCGATCTCGCCCATGCCGTAGACGCCGATCCTGCGGCCGAGCATGCCGGCCTGCGGACGCATCATCGGCGACGGCTTTGCGCCAGCCCAGCTTCCGCCGCGCACATAATCATCGGCCACCAGCAAGCGCCGGGTCACGGCGAGCATCAAGGTCACCGCGATGTCGGCGACGGAAGCGGCATTCGCCCCCGGGCTGTGGCCGAGCGTAATCCCGCGCTTGGCGACAGCGGCGAGATCTACGCCGTCATACCCGGTGCCGTAACAGACGATGGCGGCGAGTTTTGGCATCAAATCCATGGTGTCGGCGCCGAGCCGCGTTCCGCCCGCCGTGATCATCGCGCGAATATCGGAGAGCTGCTCGGCCGAGAACACCTCGTTCGGCGGCTTGCCCGCGGCATCGAGCAGTTCGTAACGATCGCCGATCCGCAGCATCAAGGCTTTGGGGAAACGCGAAAAGACCAGGACTTTCTCGGGCATGTTGTTGTTCTTTCCCTGTCCCCAAAGCAAAGGGCGGAACCGGTCACCCGATTCCGCCCTGATCTTGTTGGCTATCGCAAGCCCTTAACCGAGCAGCGTGCCCGGCTCGACCTTGACGCCCGGGCCCATGGTGGAGGAGACCGCCACGCGCTGGATGTAGGTGCCCTTGGAGCCGGCGGGTTTCGCCTTGGAGACCGCATCCGCGAGCGCCTTGACGTTCTGCACCAGCTTCTCTTCGGTGAACGAGGCCTTGCCGATACCGGCCTGCACGATTCCCGCTTTTTCGACGCGGAACTCGACCGAGCCGCCCTTGGCGCCCTTCACGGCGGTGGCGACGTCCATCGTCACGGTGCCGATCTTCGGGTTCGGCATCATGCCGCGCGGACCGAGCACCTTACCAAGGCGACCGACCAGCGGCATCATGTCCGGGGTAGCGATACAACGATCGAAATCGATCGCGCCGCCCTGTACCTTTTCGACCAAATCTTCGGCGCCGACGACGTCAGCACCCGCAGCCCTGGCTTCGTCCGCCTTGGCGCCGCGCGCGAACACGCCGACGCGCAGCGTGCGGCCGGTGCCGTTCGGCAGGGTCACCACGCCGCGAACCATCTGGTCGGCGTGACGCGGATCGACGCCGAGGTTGATCGAAATCTCGATCGTCTCGTCGAACTTCGACTTGGCGCGTTCCTTGACCATCTTGATGGCATCCACGAGCGGATAGAGCTTCTCGCGGTCGACGCCCTCGCGGGCCTTCTTCAAACGTTTTCCGATTGCCATGGTCCGTTACCCCGCAACTTCCAGACCCATCGCACGGGCGGAGCCCTCGACCCTCTTCATGGCCGACTCGACGGAATCGCAATTGAGATCCTTCATCTTCCGCTCGGCGATCTCGCGCACCTGCGCTTTGGTCACCTGGCCGGCCTTGTCGCGGCCCGGGGCTTTCGAACCGGACTGGATCTTGGCGGCCTGCTTGAGGAAGAAGGACATCGGCGGGGTCTTCATTTCGAAGGTGAACGAACGATCCGCATAGATCGTGATCACCACCGGGATCGGGGTGTTCTTTTCTTCCTTCTGCGTCTGGGCGTTGAACGCCTTGCAGAATTCCATGATGTTGAGACCGCGCTGACCAAGCGCGGGACCGATCGGGGGCGAAGGATTCGCTGCACCCGCCGGCACCTGCAATTTCAGGTATCCGGTCACTTTCTTTGCCATACGTCACTCCTCATGTTGCTCCGGATCATCCGGAAGCTTCACAGGTCCGTGGTGCGGTTCAACGGATGACTGGCGATCATCCATCTCCTCCCACGGCACTTATTCCCTCACCCCGCTTTCGGGGAGGGGTCAAGACGATCAGACCTTTTCGACCTGACCGAATTCCAGTTCGACGGGCGTGGCGCGGCCGAAGATCGACACTGCGACCTTCACGCGGCTGCGCGCCTCGTCAATTTCCTCGACCACGCCGGAGAACGACGCGAACGGACCATCGGCCACGCGGACGTTTTCGCCGATTTCGAACGACACCGTCGCCTTCGGACGTTCGACGCCTTCCTGCACCTGTTGCAGGATGTGCATGGCTTCCTTCTCCGAGATCGGCATCGGCTTGTTTTCGGCGCCGAGGAAGCCAGTTACCTTGGGCGTGTTCTTGATCAGATGGAACGCCTCGTCGGTCAGCTTCATCTTCACCAGCACGTAGCCCGGGAAGAACTTGCGCTCGGCGTCGATCTTGCGGCCGCGGCGGACTTCGGTGACCTTTTCGGTCGGCACCAGCACCTGCTCGAACAATTCCTCGAGCCCGCGCTGCTTTGACTGTTCGCGGATCGATTCCGCGACCTTCTTCTCGAAATTCGAGTAGGCGTGAACGATATACCAGCGCTTGTCCATCATTTGGGTTCCGGTGCTCATTAGTGGACGCCCAGCAAGAAGGTGACGAGGTAGCGGATGACCTGATCCGCGAAGAAGAAGAAGATCGACGCCATCGCAACCATCACGAACACCATGATCGTGGTGATCGTCGTCTCGCGGCGGGTCGGCCAGGTGACCTTGGCGGTCTCCGAGCGCACTTCCTGCAGAAATTTGAACGGGCTGAAAGCCATCGTTGGTGTCCGCGTCCTTGGTGAGACGAATGCAAATTCAGGTGAATCCGAACAGCCCTCTAGCGCCCAGCCCTCTCTCGAAGGTTGAGCCGCCAAGCGGGCTCGATTGTTCGGGGGATTTCAAAGCCGCGCCGGATATCCGCATCTCAACGGGCCGGCAGCAGGTGGCGGCTATCTACTGCCAGTTAGGCAAAAGGTCAAGGTATCGCGGGCCGTCGGATCGCCCATGGGCTTACCGGAAACGCCCCGACCCGGCCCAGCCGCCTTGGTTAACCAGCGGTACCGCCTCGCCTCAAATCCGAACCAGACCATGGCCTGGATCTTAAAAGTTCCCCTCCATCCTGACCGTTCCATTGAGGAGATGAGATGACGATGGCGCTGCTCGGACAGGACCAATCCGGCCAGGAAAGTGCTTCCGGCGATACCGCCTGGGCCGTTCTCGAAGCCGCCAACGAGCTCGGCGATACCGACACGGTCGACGCCTGCCGGCGCGTCATCGACGCGAATCTACGCGGCGATCCGCCCGCGACATCGGATATGGCTGTGGTCGTGGCGTTCTTCGGCTAATTTTCCGGATCCGCGGGCAGGAGGCTCGCGTAAGTCCTTGATTTGGCTGGCAGGGGCGGCAGGGCTCGAACCTGCGACAACCGGTTTTGGAGACCGGTACTCTACCAACTGAGCTACACCCCTACGAAAACCATCCGTCGCCGCCGGTTTCGGCCCGTTTCAAGCATAGGGTATGCCCCGATTGCAAGGGCGAAGCCGTTAACGGCCCTCTGGAAATCGGTAACCGCCCTGTTCAAGTCAAGGGTTCTGCGCCAAACTTCCTCTCCACCACAAATAATCAAGAGCAAACGGGAGAGACCATGAACGCGCAAACAGCCCCCAAACACGCCGCCTCCCCGCAGACCCCGTCCCTCCCCCGCGCCAAACCCGAACAGATCGGCTTGTCCACCGCCCGGCTGCAGCGGATGTCGGACGCCTTCAAGCGCGAGGTCGACAAGGGAACCCTGCCGGGTGCGACCGTGCTGGTGGCCCGCCGCGGCCAGATCGGTTGGTTCGACGCGATCGGCCGGCAGGCGCCGGCGGCTTCCGCACCGATGGCGCAGGACAGCATCTTCCGCATCTTCTCCATGACCAAGCCGATCGTCTCGATCGGCATCATGATGCTGGTCGAGGACGGCCACATCCTGCTCAGCGATCCCGTCGCGAAATTCATTCCGGAATTCGCCGATCAGAAGGTCGGCGTCGAGAACAACGGCAAGCTCGATCTGGTATCCACCAAACGACCGATGACGGTGCAGGACCTGCTGCGCCACACTTCGGGTATCACTTACGACCACACCGGCAACGGGCTGGTGCAGCAGCTCTATCAGCAGTCGCGGCTGCGCAGCCGCAAGATCACCAATGCCGAGCATGCGGCAATGGTCGCAAGCATGCCGCTGATCTGTCAGCCCGGCGCGGAATGGAATTACAGCCGCTCCACCGACATCCTCGGCCGCATCATCGAAGTCATCTCCGGCAAGTCGCTCGGCGCCTTCCTGACCGAACGAATCCTGGCGCCGCTGCAGATGGCCGAGACCGCCTTTCGCACGGGTGAGGAAAATGCCGGCCGGCTGGCCGAGGCGTTCCCGGCCGATCCCTGGAACGGCGACAAGGTCCAGCTCTTCAACATGCTGGAGAAGCCGGCGATGGAATCCGGCGGCGGCGGGCTGGTCTCGACCACGATGGACTACGCCCGCTTTAGCCAGATGCTGCTCAACGGCGGCACGCTGGACGGCAACCGCATCATCGGCCGCAAGACGCTGGAACTGATGGCGTCCGATCACCTCGCCCCGTCAGTCAAGGTCAACTCGCCGCTGATGCCCGCCGGCCATGGCTTCGGCCTCGGCTTTGCGGTCCGCACCCATGACGGAATGGCGCCGTTCCCGGGCTCGCGCGGCAACTTCTTCTGGAGCGGCATGGCCGGGACGTTCTTCTGGATCGACCCGAAGGAGGACCTGTTCGCGGTGTTCATGATGCAGGGCCCGGGCCAGCGCGAATACATCCGCACCATGCTGCGCAATCTGGTGTACTCGGCGGTGGAGTGATCCCCGTCGTCCCGGCCAAGCGAAGCGCGAGCCGGGACCCATAACCACTGACGGCAATTGGTTTACAACGCTGAGCGTTGTCTTCCTTTCGAACAACGAACGCCGCGGAGTATGGCTCCCGGCGTTCGCCGGGACGACGAGATAGTGTTCGCTCTCAGCTGATCGTGGCACCGCCATCGATCACGACGGTCTGGCCGGTCATGAAGTCGCCGGCGGCCGATCCCATGAACACCGCAGCGCCCGCGATTTCGTCGGGGATGCCGATGCGCAGCAGCGGCGAGCGCGCGGTCGAGGCTTTCAGGGTTTCCGGATTGTCCCACAGCGCCTTGGCGAAATCGGTCTTGATCAGGCCGGGCGCGATGCAGTTCACGCGGATGTTGTGCTTGCCGTATTCGCAGGCCAAGTTGCGCGCGAGCTGCATGTCGGCGGCTTTCGAGATCGCATAGGCGCCGAGCACGGTCGAACCCTTGAGGCCGCCAATCGAGGACACGATCACGATCGAGCCATCCTTGCGCTCGATCATCTGCGGCACCACCATCGAGATCAGCCAATTGTTGGCGACGATGTTGTTGTCGAGAATCTTTCGGAACTGATCGTCGGAGATGCCGCCAAGCGGGCCGTAGTAAGGGTTCGACGCAGCGTTGCAGACCAGCACATCGATCTTGCCGAAGGCCCGGTTGGATTCGGTGACCAGGTTCTGCAGGTTTTCCTTGCTGGAAATGTTGGCGGCGATTGCGACCGCCGTGCCCTTGCCGAACTTGTCGTTGATCTCTTTCGTCACGGCATCGCAGACATCCTGCTTGCGCGAGGAGACCACCACCTTGGCGCCATGCTCGGCCATCCGCTCGGCAATCGCCTTGCCGATGCCGCGCGTGGAGCCAGTGATGACGGCGACTTTGCCCTTCATGTCGAACAAGCTCATGTCTCTCTCCCAGATGTTGGTCCGACGTTACGCCGGCTCTGATTTCAAACCTAATGTCATTCCGGGGCGATGCGAAGCATCGAACCCGGAATCTCGAGATTCCGGGTTCGTCCTTCGGACGCCCCGGAATGACGGCTCAAGCAAGCTTGGTCGCGGGCGGAACGACCTCCGGCCCCGCCGGCTGATGCATCGCATTGTGCGAGGCATCCGCGATCCATGGCTGCTGGTTGACCATCGGCAGCCGCCAGATCGCATGGCCTTCGCTTGCGATGTGGTCGAGCCGCGTCACCGAGCAATTGTCGATGTCGAAGGCAAGGCCCTTTTCAGGCAGGCCGCCGAGCGCAAGACCGACCGCGGCCTTGATCGTTCCGCCGTGCGTCACGGCAATCACATCCCTGCCCGCCTGTTCAACCGTGATGCGCGCGATCGCGCCGCAGACGCGGTGATAGAGATCCATAAAGCTTTCGCCGCCGGGCGCGCGTTCGTCGATCGCCGCGAACCAATGACTGCCAGCGGGCCGGCTGGCCAGAAACGCCGCGCGGTTCATGCCCTGCCATTCGCCGAGATGCTGTTCGGCAAAGTCTTTTATGTGCGGCATGTCAGCGGGTTTGGGAAAGCCGGCGGCCCAGATCGCATCCGCGGTCTGATGCGTGCGCTTCAGATTGCTTGCATACCAGGCCGCGTTGCGCGGCAGGATTTTCCCGACCGCGTCGAACACGACGCGATCGCTGGTGTCGCAGCCCAGATCCTTCTGCCCATAAATGCAGCCGCCGTCCTCGCGGACCGGCGCATGGCGTACCCACCACCAGCGCGTGGTAACAACCCCTGCCTTCGGCGCGGCCACTGATTTGTCGGTATTGGACATCGCTGGAGCCCTTCAATACTGTTCGCTGTCGCTGTACGTCAGAGTACTCATCGTCTCAAGTGACTTCAGCGTTTGAAATCTTGTTTGAATTCCGCAAGGCGGCAGACGAATCTATGTTTGACGCGTTTTCTTTACGCGAACCGATAGCCACTTCGCTCGAAAACGCTATTAATCGCACAACACTCCAGGGAGAGAACTCATGGGCCGCCTCCAAGGCAAATCCGTCATCATCACCGGCGCAGGCAGCGGCATCGGGCGCGCGGCCTCCCTGTTGTTCACCAGGGAAGGCGCAAAACTGATCGCCGTCGATCGCAGCGAGAGCGTGATGGAAACCGCAAAGCTCGTCAGCGACGCCGGCGGCGTTGTCGAAGCCGTGATGGCGGATGCGGGTTCCGAGGCCGACGTGAAGGCCTTCATCGACAAGGCGGTCTCGAAATATGGCAGCCTCGACGCGATCTGGGCCAATGCCGGCGTCAGCGGCGGGCTGCTTCCGATTCCCGAACAGACCGTCGAGCATTGGCAGGAAGTGTTGCGCATCAATTTGATCGGACCGTTCCTCGCGATCAAGCATTCGATGCCGCACATGATCAGGCAGAAGTCGGGCTCGATCGTCTGCACCGCGTCGGTCGCTGGCCTCAAGGCCGGCGCCAGCGGACATCCCTATGGCGCCAGCAAGGCCGGCGTGATCAGCCTGGTGCAGACCACGGCCTATTCGCTGTCCGGCACCGGCGTGCGCATCAACGCGGTGTGCCCGGGCCTGATCGAAACCGGCATGACCAAGCCGGTGTTCGATCGCGCCAAGGAGCGTGGCACCGCGGACAAGATCGGCCAGCTCAATCCCCTGAAGCGTCCCGGCCAGCCGCACGAGTTGGCGGCGATGGGATTGTTCCTTGCGAGCGACGATGCGTCCTACGTCAACGGCCAGGCGATCCCGGTCGATGGCGGTTTGACCGCATCGATGCCGTATGCGGGGCGGCCGGTTTAGGCGGTTAACGACCGTCATTGCCTGCGACAAACGCTCCGCGTTTGTTGCAGACAATGACGGTAAGCATACGTGCGCGTTCAACGCGACGTCAGGACCACACGACTTCGCCGTACGCGTCAGTCGCGCTCGTCAGTCGCAACATCCGCGTCCACCGCATCCCCGTTCCTCGTTGTGACGATGCCAACGCCCCTCTGATCGGGACGGGATGACCAGATGTGCCATTGATTTGCCCTTCGGATAAAGCGAAATATTTTGTATTTTGGGGCTTGACACGATTTCCGTAAATCAGAATCCAATTACCCGTCTGTCCAAATGCAGGCATGCTGCAGCCGAACGATACCGATCCGACGCCCGCAATCGGCCATCAATCGTGCCCGACGACGAAAAAACCCGGTGTTAAGCCGGGTGGGATCGCGAGTATCTTCAAATAAAGCAATGCGGGTCATTAAGCATTCGCCGGCCGCGCTGTCGGTACACTTATGCACACACGATCAGCACCAATCGGTGCAGCGATCTGACGGCGCCGTGGTTTCATTATCCTCCCGTAGTTCAACGGATGAACGGTCGTGTATCATGTAATAAAGTCTTGAGACCTGGCCGATAGAGATGACCCATCATCAGCTTGGCGGTTGATGATCTCGAAGACGGAGCCGCCCCTTTCTCAGAGGGGCGGCTTTTCTGTTGGCCTGAAGTGTTCACAAGTGAACTCAGGATTCCGCTTCGGGGTGTCGAAGGTGTGGCTCATCCCCAAGCTTCGATAACGCATCCTCGACAACAC
>JACDAG010000967.1 GCA_013695565.1 Bradyrhizobium sp. | reverse complement strand
CCTCAGGCCAGCGTGCACAGGCCGCCGCCGTGCTCGAACAGGCGACCATCGCCAATCCCGGCAACAAGGCGCTACTGGCCGCCTACGGCCGCGCGCTCGCCGACAACGGCAATTCGCAAGCCGCCTTCGACGTGCTCGGCCGCGCCCATTCGCCCGACAATCCCGATTGGCGCATCCTCTCGGTGCAGGGGACGGTGCTCGACAAGCTCGGCAAGCACGACGAAGCCCGCCGCTATTACACCAGCGCGCTGAAGATCGCGCCGGAAGAACCGTCGGTGCTGTCCAATCTCGGCCTGTCCTACATGCTGACCCGCGAACTGCCCGACGCCGAGAAGACGCTGCGGCGCGCCTACGGCAATCCGCGGGCGGACGCGCGGGTGCGGCAGAATCTGGCGCTGGTGGTCGGCCTGCAGGGCCGTTTCGCCGAAGCCGAGACCATCGCCAAGGGCGATCTGCCGTCCGAGGAAGCCGCTGCCAACGTGGCCTATTTGCGGGATATGCTGAGCCGCAAGGATCCGCGCGGCAAGACCGTCCCGGTGGCCGCGCTCAACCGGCCCGACTGATCAATCCGATTGTAGATATTTGAAGAACGTCGCCGCGCGGCTATTCCGCGCGGGCGGGCAAAACCTGCGCCGCGTCTGATGCGGGATCGGATAGCCGTCCGCCCAAAGAAAAAAGCCCGTCACGACGACGGGCTTTTTCTTTCAACTTCCTTTGCGATTACGGCATCGCCTGGATCTTGATGTAGGTCGGCCCGAGAATGACGATGAACAGGCAGGGCAGGAAGAACAGGATCATCGGCACCGTGAGCTTCGGCGGCAGCGCGGCGGCCTTCTTCTCGGCCTCGTTCATGCGCATGTCACGGTTTTCCTGCGCCATCACGCGCAAGCTCTGGCCGAGCGGCGTGCCGTAGCGTTCGGACTGCTGCAAGGCCAGGCAGACCGACTTGACGCCTTCGAGGCCGGTGCGCTTCGCCAGATTCTCATAAGCCACCTTGCGGTCCTGCAGATAGGACAGTTCGGCCGTGGTCAGCGAGAATTCTTCCGAGAGCGCCACCGATTGCGTGACGATTTCAGCGGCGACCTTGCGGAACGCGACTTCGACCGACATGCCGGATTCGATACAGATCAGCAGCAGATCGAGCGCGTCGGGAAACGCGCGCTTGATCGAAAGCTGGCGTTTGCTGATCGCGTTCTTGAGGAACAGCATCGGCGCCTGCAGCCCGAGATAGGCCGCGCCGACGCAGATGCCGAGCTTGACCGGCATCGATTTTTGCAAATTCGCGATCACGAAGACGTACACGATCGTTCCGAGGAAGAGCACGATCGGCGTCACCGCGCGGGCGAACAGGAACGTGACGTAGGGCGCGTGGCCGCGATAGCCGGCCATGATCAGCTTGTCGCGCGCGGCTTCCTGCGCCAGCCATTTGGTCAGGTTGAAGTCTTCGACCACCTTGGAAACCAGCTGTTTCGGGCTTTGGCGCAGCGATACCTTTTCGGTCTTGGCAAGGCGGTCGCGCTCACGCTGCCGGATGCGTTCGCGCTCGCTGGCGACCGCCTTCATGCGCTTGGCCAGGCCTTCGCCGGCAAACAGCGGCATGACCAGCGTGTAGGCGGTCAGGCTCGCGGCAATGGCGGCCAGGAACATGGTCATGAACCGGGCATCGTGGATCTTGTTAATGAGGAACTCAACCATGCTGCACCGTCAGAAATCGAAGTTGATCATTTTCTTCATCACCAGGACGCCGATCGTCATCCAGGCAACGCAACACAACAGCATGAATTGGCCGAGCCGGTCGGTCCAAAGCAGTGCGATGTAATCGGGCGTCGTCATCCAGACCAGCAGCATCACGATCGGCGGCAACGAACCGATGATGCCGGCCGAGGCCTTGGCTTCCATCGACATTGCCTGGATCTTTTCCGCCATCTTCTTGCGGTCGCGCAGCACCTTCGAAAGGTTGCCGAGCGCTTCCGACAAATTGCCGCCCGACTTCTGCTGGATCGCGACCACGATGCCGAAGAAGTTGGCTTCCGGCACCGGCATGCGTTCATAGAGGCGGGCGCAGGCCTCGCCGAGCGGCATGCCGATGGTCTGGGTTTCGATGATAGCCAGGAACTCGCTCTTCAGCGGCTCCGGCGAATCGGCCGCGACCACCTTGATCGATTCGAACAGCGGCAGTCCAGCCTTGATGCCGCGGACGATGACGTCGACGGCGTCCGGCAGTGCCTTCAGGAAGGCTTTTTCACGCTTGTTCTTGAGATGGCCCAGCAGCCAGCGCGGCAGTCCGAGGCCGGCACCAAATGCCATGCCGATCGAGCTGAACGGTTCGCCGCCGACGGTGAACGCGACGAAGCCGGCGGCGGCTCCCAGGATGCCCGAGATGATCCAGAATTTCTGGACCGACCAGGAAAGTCCGGCCTGCGTGATGCGGGTGCCCAGGGGAACGGACTTTTCCTTCTGGCGGCGCGCATCGAGATCCTTCAGCGATCCCTCGACCTGTTCGCGGCGCGAGCGCTGGTTCTTGTCGACCTGACGCGCCGCGGGTTCGGGCCGGGCGATCGAGGCGCGGCGCGCCTCGGCTTTCTTCTCGCCGGACAGCAACGGGTAGACGAACACCCAGGCGATGCCGCCGATTGCGGTGAAGGCGAGAAAGGCCAGTGCGAGCATTTGCATGGACATCAGCGTGCTCCCGGTTCGGCCATGACTTCAGCGGCGTCGAGCGCGGCAGCGAGCCGCTTCTCCTCGCCGTAATATCGTGCACGGTCCCAAAATCGCGGACGGCCGATGCCGGTCGAGCGGTGCTGGCCGATGATCTTGCCGTTGGCGTCCTCGCCGATCATGTCGTACAGGAACAGGTCCTGGGTGATGATGGTGTCGCCTTCCATGCCCATCACCTCGGTGATGTGGGTGATGCGCCGCGAGCCGTCGCGCAGGCGCGCGGCCTGCACGATGACGTCGATCGAGGCGCAGATCATTTCGCGAATGGTGCGCGAGGGCAGCGAAAATCCGCCCATTGTGATCATCGATTCGCAACGCGACAGGGCTTCACGCGGGTTGTTGGCGTGCAGCGTTCCCATCGAGCCGTCATGGCCCGTGTTCATCGCCTGCAGCAGATCGAACGCTTCAGGTCCGCGCACCTCGCCGACGATGATGCGCTCGGGCCGCATGCGCAGGCAGTTGCGCACGAGGTCGCGCATCGTGACCTGGCCTTCGCCCTCGAGATTGGGCGGTCGCGTTTCCAGGCGCACGACGTGCGCCTGTTGCAGCTGAAGTTCGGCCGCGTCCTCAC
>JACDAG010000943.1 GCA_013695565.1 Bradyrhizobium sp. | reverse complement strand
GCCAAAGGATGCAGAGAAGTCCTTTACGCGGGGGCAGAAGGTGTTTGTCACCCTGCGGCCCGACGCGAACAACAAGTCGAGGGCCGTTGCCATTTCGGCCGAGCAGCCTGTGGTTTCCGGGTCCGATATCGTCATCTCGGGCATTGTGTCTTCTCGCTCGAACTGTCCGTTGAACGAAGCCGGGGCCAGAGACTGCAAGCTTGGTAGCCGCGCCGTCGATGTGCGCTATGGGCTGGAAAGCTATTTCGTGCCGCAGGGCGAGGGCAAGAAAATCGAGACCACCGAAAAGGCGCGACTGGAGATAGTCGCGGCCGTGGCGCCTTCCGGCCAGGCCGCGATCAAGCGCCTGCTGATCGACGGCAAGCCCGTCTATGATGAGCCGCCGTACTGACAACCCGGGTTCCTGAGCACCTTATGCGTGTGCGAAATATACGAGACGAAACAAGTACATCGCTACTGTGCATGGGGTTGTTTTCGTAGTTTTTAGTCCGGGCCCCCTGATGAACGTGCGATCTCGCCTTCCGGATCGAGATGCCGCGGCACCCAGCCGAGCTCGCGCCGCGCCTTGTCGCCGCTGAGCTGCTGGTCGAGCGCACGGCCTCTGGCCCATTCGCCGAATTCGGCCGCGATCGCGTCCTCGGATATGATCTCGAGCGCCTCGTTCCTGGCGCCGAACCGCCGCGCAAAGGCACGCGCGATGCGGCCGACCGAAAAGCCGTCGACCGCAGCACCAATATAGCTCTCACCGGAGGCGCTGCGCTCCAGCGCCAGCGCGTAGAGATCGGCGAGGTCTTCGCTATGCACCAGCGGCCAGCGCACCGCTTCGCTCCCCACCACCGGCACGGCACGGCCCTCGGCCGCCGCGCGGGCAAAGCGGCCAAACACACCGCCGTCGCCGGCGTAGACCATGGCAGGGTGGATCACGATGCCGCGGATTTCTTTGCAAGCCAGCACGCGCTCGAGCTGCGGTACCATCCAGGCAAAGGCGGGGAGAGGGCGGAAGGGCGTTCGTTCGCTCGCGATTGCGTTACCGGTTGCGCCATACAGCCAGCAGCCGCCGGTATAGATGAAGCGTGGCCTTTGCAGCCGCGCTGCAAGTGCGGGCAGCAGCGCGTCCATCAGGCGGCGATCGATCGCTTCCATGTCGGTGTTGAAATCGCAGGCCATGTGAATGACGGCATCGATCCGCCCGAGTTTTGCGATCCATGCTTCCGGCGCTTCGATGTTGCCGGCAATTGGCGTCGCGGCCATTTGATCGAGCTTTGCCGCTGAGGCGTCCGATCGTGCGAGCGCGAACAATTCATGCCCGCGCCCAACGAGTTGCCGCACCACGGCAGCGCCGATTAGGCCGGTCCCACCGAGAACGAACACACGCATGATCTGCTCCTTCTGTGGAACCCCGCCCATCGGATGGCATGACTTGCGATCATCACGTTACGTTGCCTTTGTTGCGGTGCAGCGCGCCGCGGTCGCAAAGCATCTCGATCAAAATCCGGTGGAGAAGATTTTCTTTGCCGTTCGTTTCGGTCTGACTGAATCGCGCAGCGCACGCTTCTCTCCCGCGACGGATGTGCTACCATTTTACGGTCTGATCCACCTCACTGGACCAAGTTCGTCTCTCGAACGTTCAAAATAATAACAGGCGCAGCCGCAAAGATCACATCAAGGCTGCATAGGGAGTGACGCGATGAAATCGGCTTTCAATCGATCTATTTTTGCGCTCACAGCGATCCTCGTTGTAGCGGCGGCCAGCCAGGCCAATGCGCAGGCGCTGAAGAAATATGAATCCGGCACCAAGGAATTCTGGACCAATCCGCCGCCGGACTGGTTCCTCGGCGACGAGACCGAGGCGCAGAAGGGTCAGGCGCCGCCCTCCGGTCCGCCGACCGGCGCATCGGACGCCGAACTCGCCAAGCTGATTCCGAAAATCAAATTGCCGCCGGGCTTCAAGATCGAGGTCTATGCCTCGAACGTGCTGGCGGCGCGGCAGATGGCCTGGGGCGACAAGGGCACGCTGTTCGTCGGCTCCTTCGGCCTCGGCAATGTCTATGCGATCAAGGACAATGGCGGCAAGAAGGAGGTCAAGACCATCCTGAAGGGCCTCAACATGCCCACCGGCCTCGCCTTCAGGGATGGCGCGCTCTACGTCATCGCGGTCGACAAGCTGATCCGCTACGACAACGCCGAAGCCAATATGGACAATCTCGGCGCCGGCAAGGTGGTGTATGACGACATGCCGTCCTATGCCGCACATGGCTGGAAATACATCGCGGTCGACAAGGACGGCATGATGTATTTGCCGTTCGGACCTCCCTTCAACATCGGCATTCCCCCGACCAGCGTCTCGCAGATCCGCCGCGTCGATCCCAAAACCGGCAACGCCGAAATCTATGCGCTCGGCGTCCGCAACAGCGTCGGCGGCGACGTGGATCCGCGCACCGGCCGCTACTGGTTCACGGAAAACGCCCGCGACTGGATCAGCGACGACAAGCCCAGCGACAAGCTCAACATGATCTCCAAGATCGGCGAGCATTTCGGCTATCCGTATTGCCACGAAGGCACCATGCCGGATCCGAAATTCGCGATGGGTCACAAGTGCTCGGAATTCACTCCGCCCGTGCTTAATCTCGGCGCGCATGTGGCGCCGCTCGGCATGAAGTTCTACACCGGCGATCAATTCCCCGCCGAATACAAGAACAACATCTTCATCGCCGAACACGGCTCCTGGAACCGGAAAAAGTACCAGGGCGCCCGGATCAAGCGCGTCATCGTCGGCCCCGACGGCAAGAACGCCAAGCAGGAAATCTTTGCTTCCGGCTGGCTCGAAGGCGACCAGGGCTATCTCGGCCGTCCCGCTGACGTCATCCTGGCCAAGGACGGCTCCCTGCTGATCGCCGACGACTGGGCCGGCGCGATCTATCGCATCAGCTACGCCAAGAAGTAAGCGCGGAATGAACAGGGGCTGCGGTTGCTCGGGAACGAGTGGCCGCAGCCTCTGTTGTTTGGGAGGTCAATCGAGGTCGTCATGCCCGGCCATGACGGCGGAAGGGAATTGAAATGCGACTTGTGTTGGTCGGGGCGTTGCTGACGGCATTGTCAATTTGCGGCCCAGCCCACGCCGCCGATATCGCCGCCGGCAAGGCGAAGGCCGAATTGTGCGTCGGCTGTCACGGCGAAAACGGCATTTCGCAGCTGGAGAACACTCCCTCGCTGGCGGCGCAGCCGGATCTGTTCATCCAGTGGCAGCTGGTGTTCTTTCGCGCCGGCACCCGCAAGAACGAGCAGATGCAGCCGGTCGTCGAGCAACTCAACAACGAGGACATCCGAAATCTCGGCGCTTATTTTGCTTCGCTCGCGCCGCCTAAGGCGCCGCCCGACGACAATCCGGACATGTCGAAGAAGGGCGCGCAGGCCGCCGTCGGCCGGCGCTGCGCCTCATGCCACACCGACAACTACGCCGGCACCAAGGGCGTGGCCCGCGTTGCCGGCCAGCGCCAGGAATATCTCGTTAAGGCGCTGCGCGACTACAAGACCAGCGTACGATCCGGCGGCGCCATGGCCGCGATGGCGGATGTCGCCTATCACTTGAGCGAGGAAGAGATCGAAGCGCTGGCGCACTATCTGGCGCATCTGTGAGATAGCGAATGGCGAGTAGCGAGTGGCAAATAGGGAGGCTGCTTTCCATTCGCTATTCGCCACTCCCCATTCGCCTCAAAATCACCCCCGCTGCTTCTCATACGCCTTGAGATTGATATAGGCGATGCGCAGCTTCGGCGCCGGAACCTTGGCGGCATCGGCGCGGGCGACGAGATCGCCGATCACGTGATCGGCTTCGACCGGGAATCCCGCCTTGACGTCGCGGAACATCGATGCCGTCATCGGCGAACCCTCGGCGGTGAGGAGACCGCGCGTGCGTTGGAAGAACGGCCCGCCCGGCGCATAACCTTCCGCTGACGCGACCGCGCTGCATTCGTCCAACATGCCGAGCAGGAAATCCTTGCCGCCGGCGACCGCGAGGATGTTGCCGACCGACGTGCGCATCAGGCAGGTCGACGCTGCGAGCGAGGCGAGGAACACCCACTTCTCCCACATGTCCTGCATGATGTGTTCGCTGGCGGTGGCGCTGAAATTGCCGCCGGTGAAGGCGTCCGAGATCGCGCGTACGCGGTCCGACATCTTGCCGTCGCGTTCGCCGAAATTCAGCGACTGCATCGGCGCCAGCTGCACCACCTCGCGCGCCTCGTTGAGCGTCGCGGCAATTGCGCAGAGCCCGCCAAGGACCCGCTCGGATCCGAACCGTTGGTCGAGCACGCCGAGATGCAGCATGCCGTTGAGCAGCGGGATGATCGCCGTATTCGGGCCGACCGCCGGCGCAAAGGATTTGATCGCGTCCTCGAGGTCGAACGCCTTGCAGCTCAGCAGCACCACGTCGAATTTTTCCGAAAGTTTGTCGGCCTGCACGGTTGCGGGATTTTTCAGCGTCACGTCGCCCGTGGGGCTCTTGATCACGAGACCGGCGGAGGCCAGTTCGGCGGCCCGCTTAGGCCGCACCAGGAAAGTCACGTCGTGCCCGGCCTGAAGCAGCCTGCCGCCGAAATATCCGCCGATGGCGCCGGCGCCGACCACGAGAATGCGCATGGATGAGTTTCCGTTTTGTTATTGATTTTGAAGTGGGCGAGTAGCGAATGGCGAATAGGGAAAGAGCCCATTCGCTATTCGCTACTCACCATTCGCCACCTTACCACTTCTCCCCGAACGGGCGAATCTCCAGCTCAAACGTCCAGGCGCTGCGCGGCTGCTGGTAGAGTTGCCAGTAGGACGCCGCGACCGAGGCCGGCGGCATCAGCAAATCCGGGTTGTCGAGGGCTTCCTTGCCCCAGAGCGCCTCGCGGCGCTCGCGCACCCAGGCGGTGTCGACGCCGGAATCGATGATCAGATGCGCGACATGGATGTTCTTGGGGCCGAGCTCCCGCGCCATCGACTGCGCCACCGCGCGCAGGCCGAATTTGGCGCTGGCAAAGGCGGCAAAGCCGCTGCCGCCGCGCAGGCTCGCGGTCGCACCGGTGAAGAAGATGTTGCCCTTGCCGTGCGGCAGCATCAGCCGTGCCGACTCGCGCCCCGCCAGGAAGCCGGCCCAGCAGGCCATTTCCCAGACCTTTCGGAACACCCGGTCGGTGGTTTCCAGGATCGGGAAATTGACGTTGGCGCCGACATTGAAGATGCAGACTTCCAGCGGCGCGTGCTTGTCGGCGTCGTTGAGGAAGGCGGCGACCTCGTCCTCCTTCCGCGCATCGAGCGAGCGCGCCACGATCGATCCGCCGGCCGACTCGATCTCCTTGACCAGCGGCTCGAGCTTGGCGCCGTCGCGGCGGCCGGCAAACACCGTAAAACCTTCGGCGGCGAATTTCTTCGCGATCTCGCTGCCGATGTAATCGCCTGCGCCGATCACGGCGACGGTTGCGTTTCGCTTTTGCATTGGTGAACTCCGTGTCTCTCCTCGTCATTGCGAGCGAGGCGAAGCAATCCATTCTTTCTTTACGCGGCGAGATGGATTGCTTCGCCTCGCTCGCAATGACGGTGAGTTATCGTCCCGAAACCATTTCCTCGACTTCGCGCAACTGCTCCTTGCCGAAGAACATTTCCTTGCCGACAAAGAACGTCGGCGAGCCGAACGCGCCGCGTTCGACCGCGGCTTGGGTGTTCTCGATCAGCTTGGCCTTCACGTCCGCATCCTGCGAACGGGCCAGCAGTTTCGCTGCATCGAGGCCGGAGGCGGCGAGCGCCTTGGCCGCGATTTCCGGATCGTCCATCTTCTTCGGCTCGACCCACATGTGATGAAAGGCGGCCTCGATATACTTCTCAAACACGCCCTCGAACTGGGCGGCGATCGCTGATCGCATCAGGTTCAGCGTGTTGACGGGAAAGAATGGATTCCAGGTGTAGCGCTTGACGCCAAAGCGCTTGATGAAGCGTTCGGTCTCGATCGCATGGAATTCGCGCTTGTTCTTCACGCCAGCGAGCGTTTCGGCCGGCGACTTGTTGTTGGTGGCCTTGAAGATGCCGCCGAGCAGCACCGGCACATATTCGAATTTCGCGCCGCTGCGCTGTTCGATCGCCGGGATCGCCTGATGGCTGAGGAAGGCGTTGGGGCTGCCAAAATCGAACATGAATTGCGGGTTTAGGCTCACGGCGGTCTCCCTTCGGACGGTTCTTATATGATCCCTATCATTCCAATCAACCTAGTACCCAATATCGAAGACAAGTGAGTCAGACGCGACGTAAAATTGCGAGTCTTCAGAGTCGGTTAGCATGATGCGTCTTTTCACGAACCCTAGATTCCGGGTACTAGCGGGTCGGATCGGCGGGATCAACCGGACTTCGTCTCAGGCTTCGCGCGCAAATGCCGGAACTGCCAGCCTCGCGGCATGGTCGCGCACGTCCGCGGGCCATTCGGCGATCAATTGTTCGAAACGTTTGGCATCGCCCGCGAACAGCGCGCGGATCGCTTCCTCGAAATGCGGCCGGTTGCCGGCCATAGTCGACATGAAGCGGTAGGCGGCTTCCTGCGCGAGGCGAATCCGATCGCTGCCCTCGTTGTTGTGGCGCGCCGCGTCGACCAGTTTCCGGATCGCGACCGAAGCGCCGCCCTTTTGCTGGGCCAGCCAGTCCCAATGCCGCGGCAGCAGCGTGATCTCGCGCGCAACGACGCCGAGTTTTGGCCGGCCGGGCCCGCGCGGGGCGGCGACGGCGGCATCTTCATCCGCCGCAGGCGCTTCCGGC
>JACDAG010000925.1 GCA_013695565.1 Bradyrhizobium sp. | reverse complement strand
GGTAACCCTTCGAACAATTGCTCGTCAGCCATCGTCAGCCCCGCTTCGCGCGCAATGCCAGCGAATCACAGCAAAGCGGCCTTGGCAAATGCTGGGGAGGAATGATTCTCATCCTCTCAGGATGACGGAGAGGCGGATGACTGTACGAGAGGAACCCTACGGATCGAGCTCGGTATCCCAATACAAATAATCCAGCCAGCTATCGTGCAGATAGTTCGGCGGGAACAGGCGCCCGTTGCGATGCAGCTGATGAACTGTCGGCGCGAACGGGTGTTGGCGCGGGAACATCCGCGCCTGCTGCGGCGTCAGATTGCCCTTGCGCAGATTGCAGGGCGAACAGGCCGCAACCACGTTTTCCCAGGTGGTCTGGCCACCCTTGCTGCGCGGGATGATGTGATCGAAGGTGAGGTCGTCATGCGCCAGGCAATATTGGCAGCAGAAGCGGTCGCGCAGGAAGACGTTGAACCGGGTAAAGGCGGGGTGCGTGGTCGGCTTGACGAACGACTTCAGCGACACCACACTCGGAAGCTGGATCTCGAAGCTCGGGCTGTGCACCGCGCGGTCGTAGTGCTCGACGATGTTGACGCGATCGAGAAACACCGCCTTGATCGCGTCCTGCCACGACCAGAGAGACAGCGGGTAGTAACTCAGCGGCCGGAAATCCGCGTTCAGCACCAGTACCGGCCAACCGCCTTGCGAGACGTGTGCGTTCAAGTAACGCTCCTGACTCCCATGTTAGCTGCGAAGCAGCGTGTTGCCCTGCATACTACAGGCAGCGTGACGGGATTGTGAAGAGCGTTCCGGGCCTTATCCAGCCCATGGCGCCCACGAATAGTCATGGTTCCCCCCGGGCGGAGGCCGGGCTTTCGCGGTCAATGCATCGTGATCGGCGCTCTGCCCCTGGGGTCAGCATGCCCAGAGCTAAACCCGCTCCAGCTTCTGCAGGCAGCGGACCGCGCCGACCTCGGGTGGCATCGGCGTGTCCGGAAAGCTGGTCTTCCAGTTGGTGACGCCGACTTCGCCGACATAGATGTCGCCCCTGGAATCGAGCGCGAGGCCGTGGGGGGCGAGGAATTTGCCGGTCTCGATCCCCGGGCCATTCTCGCCGCCGAGCCGGGCGATGCGGTTGCCTTTGGCGTCGACGATGGAGAGCCGCGGCCCCAGATTCGGCATCTTGAGGTTGACCGGCATGCCAGGGCCAAGCTCGCCGACAATGAAGGTCGGATGCTTGCCGCCGCAGCAATGCAGCGCGCAGGGTCGGTGCAGGTTGTTCCACTGCGTCTCGTATTTGCCGTTGCCGTCGAACACCTGCACGCGGTGGTTTTCGCGGTCGGCGACGTAGACCCAGCCATCGGCGTCGGTCACGATATTGTGGACGATGTTGAACTGGCCGGGATCGCTGCCGGGCTCGCCCCAGGTCTTCAGCAGCTTGCCGTCGGGCGTGTATTTGTGGACGCAGGCATTGCCGTAACCGTCCGAGACATAAATCTCGCCCTTCGGCGAGAGCGCGGTGTGGGTGCAGCGGTGGAACGGCTCGCCGCTCATGAACGGTTTTGGCCGGTTCGGAATCCCGATCGTCAGCAGCACCTTGCCGTCGGCCGTGCACTTGCGCACGGTGTGGTCGCCGTCATCGGTGCAATAGAGATTGTCGTCGGCGTCGATGTGCAGCCCGTGCGCGCGGTTGAACAGCCCTTCGCCCCAACTCCGGAGGAAATTACCTTCGCGGTCCAGCACCACCATCGGATGGGCGCCGCGGTTGAACACGTAGATACGGTCCTTGCTGTCGACCCCGACGGACGCGACGTCGCTCAGGTTCCAGCCATCCGGCAGCTTCGCCCAGTTCTCCACCACGCGATAACGGTGTTCGCCCGAGCCGAGAATGGATGGCATGTGTTTCTCCCATTGTTGCTGTCATTCCGGGGCATGCGAAGCACGAACCCGGAATCTCGAGATTCCGGGTCTGGTCCTTCGGACCATCCCGGAATGACGACGTTGGTTGGTTGATGAATTCACGAAGCAGCAGCCGCCTTAGCCCCGCGTGGCAGCAAGCCTTCCTCGATCGCCTTGATCTGCAATGCGAGGTGTTTCGAGCCGATACGGCATTGCGCGAGGCCGCCGGCGATGAACCACAGGCCGGCCTGGCCGGTGCGCGTGTACATGTTGCGCAGTTCCTGCTCCTCGCCAAAGCCCCAGATGGTGCCGACGCGGTTCATCACGGCTTCGCCGAACAGCCGCCGCACCAGTTCCTCCTGGCGCTTGTAACCGGTCGCCAGCACCACCAGGTCTGCGGCGATGGTCCCGCCACTCTTCATGTTCGCGCCGTCGGCAACAAAGCTTTCGACATCGGCGAATTGCTTGAGCCTGACATCGCCCTTCACGATCAGGTCGGAGCAGCCGACGTTGAAATAATAGCCGCCGCCGCGGGTGAGGTATTTGAACTGCCAGCCGGTATTGTCTTCGCCGAAATCGAGCTTGAACCCGACGCGCGCCAGTCCCGCCAGCAATTCCTTGTCGAGCTCCTTCGATTTCGCGCAGGTCAGCGCATGGCTTTTGCGCGCGACCTGCAGCGGCATCGAGGTCGCGATCAGGTCGTTGTCCTCGAGCGTGCCCTCATTGTAGGGCGTGTAGACCAGTTGCGCCGAGGGCTCGATGCTGACGACCAGCGTCGATGAGCGCTGGAACAGCGTCACGTCGGCGCCGCTCGAATGCAGGTCCTGCGCGATGTCGTGGCCGCTGTTGCCGGTGCCGATCACGATCGCGCGCTTGCCCTTCCAGTTCTCGCCATCGTCGTACTGGCTGGAATGCATCACGGTGCCACGAAAGTCGTTCAGGCCGGCAATCTCGGGCAAGCTCGGAATGCCGCTGACGCCGGTCGCCAGCACGACGTGGCGGGGATGCATGGTGCGCTTGGTGCCATCGGCGCGGCGCAGCGTCACGGTCCAGCGTTGGTCGTTCTCGTCGTAGCTGCCGCCCTCGAATTCGGTCCCGGTCCAGAAATTCAGCTCCATGCTTTCGACATAGGCCTCGAACCAGTTGGCGAGCTTGTCCTTGGGGATGTAGGTCGGCCAGTTCGGCGGGAACAGCATGTAGGGCAGATGGTTGACCTGCACCTGATTATGCAGCGTCAGCGCGTGGTAACGCTTGCGCCAATTGTCGCCGATGCGCTTTTCGCGATCGACGATCAGCGTATCGACATTGAGTTGCTTCAGGCGCGCGGCGATCGAGAGCCCGGACTGTCCGCCGCCAATCACCAGCACGGTCGGATCGTGCGCGGCATATTCAGCCGAGGCATTGCGCAAATCGAGCCAGTTGGGCCCGCGAAAATCGCGCGAATAGGCGCTGCCGCGCGGGCGAGCGACGCCAATCTGCTCTTCAAAGCCTTTGAGCTCGCCAAGCTCGGTCAGCAGCGTCCAGGCCTTGAGTTGGTCGCCGTCGGCGGCATCCGGGATCAGGCGGATGATGCCGCTGCCGCGCCCGACTTTTGTTTCGAACTTGAAGATCGCCTCGATCGCATGTGTGCCCGCGCGCATCACCTTGCGCGGCGCCGCGCGGTCGGGATCGAGGGCAAAGCCGCTTGGGCCTGCGGCTGGCGCGCAGCGCCCGAGCTCGTTCAAGATCGCGTCTGCGCCGTTGACGGTCTGGATGTTCCAGCTGAGCGCCAGCACATCGCGCCAATAGCTGTCGCGATGAAACAGGGCTTTCAGCAGGTCGCCGTCGGATTTCGCCAGCGCCTCTTCAAACTGCGCCAGCCAGTTCTCGGCGGCCACCGAAATATCGTCCGTCCTGTCGAGCATGCGCGTTTCTCGTCACCGGCCGTCTGTGCGGCGTTTTCCCTGTTCCCGCGAGCCTATACCTATTCGGAAGGCCGCAGGAAGGGCGTGAGGAGATAGCGGTCATTCGCTAGAGGGACAGGATATGCCCCTGCTCCGGCGGCACGCGGCCGTTGAGGGTGTCGAGATAGGCCTGTTGAACGGCGGCCGGCCCGCGGCCTTCGGTCACGGTGAGCCATTGATCGAGCCTGAGCGCGAAGCCTGCCCACGCCGCGCCAAATCGCGTCTCGACGCCGCCCGGGCCCCACTCCTTGGCGCGCTTGCGGATCTGGTCGGGGGCGAAGAACCAGATCGGCTTGGCGCCCGGCAATTCCGGTTCGTCAGGCGATGTGCTGCGATGGGTCAGCCCGATGCGTCCGGAATATCTCATATGGTCGCCGAAGTGCCGGTGCAATGT
>JACDAG010000910.1 GCA_013695565.1 Bradyrhizobium sp. | reverse complement strand
GCGAGGGCTTTACCCACAAGCGTGACGATATTGTCACCATCTCGGCGCCCCAACTCGGCAAACTCGTCAACCGCATGCGCACCAGCGATGAGTGCGAACCTTGGACGTTCGGCATCGCCGCGTTGATGCGGAATCTGGCGAAGCGAAAGGTGCTCTAGCGTTGGTGCCGCTTCGTAGCGTGGTTAGCCAAGCGTAACCCCCTCTTTCGTCATCACGCGGGCGGTGGTCTTCGCGGAGCTTGTCATCGGCGCGCATTCGCGAGACCCGAAAACCCAACGACTTTGCTACAAGCGTGGGAGCATCAGCAGCAAGCGAATTAAATCTGTTTGGCGATGAGTGTCTGTTTTCTGCAGAATGGCATTTATATGCCAACGCGCAGTGGAGATCTTCATGCCAAGTGCCATGGCGGCCTTTTCCGGCGCGTCGCCTGCCATGAGCCGCTCCGCGAGCAGGGTTTCCGTGGCGCTGAGCCCGAACAGGTCTCGCAGAACCCAGCTGGACCGGTTGGCGTTGGCCTCGGGATCGGCAATCGTGACGAACGCGGCGGCGGTGGATTCTCCAGTCCCGCTGTTCTCGGCGAGCGGGCCAACCACGACGAGATAAGGCTGCTTGCCGGACTTGCGTTCGATTCGTACAGCCCCGCCTCGGGCGCCTTCGATCGAGTGCGTGCGGGTCAGCGCGCCGGCAACAAGCTTTTGAAAGGCGTCGTCGATCGTTCGCCGATCGATCTGTACCCGGTCGTTGCGGATGGCGATCCCGTCTGCCGAACGTACAGCCGCCAGTGCGGCCTTATTGGCGAAAACGATGCGCCCTTTGCGATCCAGCAGGAATATACCATTCAGGCTGAGGTCCAGGACGCCAAGGGCGCTTTTCAGCGATAGTTGAGATTCGTGCAGTTGGCGGGAAATTGACGTTGCCCGCTGAATATGGCGTACGAGAGGCTGCAAGGCATTGGCGTCGGATCTCTCATATTCGCCGGCCGATCTGGATCGCGCCAGCGCCAGGGTTTGGATTGTTTTTTGGTCGACAAACGTTGCGACACGCAACATCGAATGCATGTCGCGTCGCTTGAGAAAGCCGTTGTAATAATCGCTGCGAATGAAATCTTTCTTCGGGAGTATGTCTCGGTCGGTTTCAACCTGGCCTTCTCGCCATATTCGCGTGCGATGATGCAGCACGTTTCGTTCGAGCCATACGTCGAGATATTCCTTGTGACCGGCGGCATCGATGCCCCATGCGGCGGCACTTCCAGCATTCGTTTCGCGGTCTTTATTGACCAGGCTGACGCAAGAACAACCGAACATGCGGCCGATGTTGTTAAGGGCTTCCGGCCAGCGCTCCGGCGCACTACCCGCCTCATAGATCGCGTCGAGTGTCGTGCCTAGTAGCCGAGTGTCCATCAGGATGGTCTCCGTGCAGCCATTCGCACCGTTCGGTGTTTAATACCATAATATTCAATGCTTCGGCAAAAATGCCGAATTATCGCGCTGGTATAAAAGCCCCTCAAAGTTGAGGGGGACGAAAGCAATCGGCGCTGATTAGATAATTAAACGAACACACTTTCGGTTTGCGGACCGGCGCCTTCCTGATGGAAGCGCAACGACGTCCTGTCGCCCGTAACTTATTGGGATTGGAAATTCATATGTTAACGAAATTCATTGCTGCTGTCGGCGTTCTCTCTGCTTTCATTTCGGCAACTCAGGTTCAGGCGGCCCCGGTAGTCGTATTGGGCACCACGAGCATTTACAGCGTTTTCGGGCACAATGGCAGCCCGGGCGGCGGCGGCGCAGACACACCAGCCGTACTCGGCTCAACCTTCGCTGCGGGTTCCGGAAATGTCTTCACGTTTTCCGCGACTGGTCTGGTCAGTTGCTGCAATGGCGCACCGGATATCCACCCGGATGGTGGCAGCAGCTCCATGGACGTCGCGGGGGCCAACGGCCTTTCCAGCTTGTCCGGTACCACGAACATCCCGTTGGTGGGAGTTTTCGTCAGCAGCGATCCATCCGGGAACCCGGCACCCGCGGCGCTTTCTTTCGTTGCCACTTCTCCCACATCCTTTTCACCGCTGCTCAATCAGGTATTTTATATCGGCGATGGGCACAGTGGGTACAACAATTTGGGCGGCACGCTGCTGACGTTCACCGCGCCATCAGCGGCGACGATGCTTTATCTTGGTGTGATCGATGCGAACGGATTTCATGCAGATACTGGATACTATGCCGATAATAAAGGGTCATTCGATGTCGATGTCATGCTGACCGTAACCTCCGGCGTTCCTGAACCCTCGACGTGGGCGATGATGATCCTTGGCTTCACGGGTGTAGGCTTCATGGCGTATAGTCGGAAGTCGAAGGCGGCATTGATGGCGGCCTGACGCGAGATCAGCAAGTGCGAATTGAGAGCCGCCTCCGGGCGGCTTTTCATTGAGGGCTGAAGCAATGTGACCCGCGTCTTGCGCGGCGCCTGACGTGCAATGTTCTGAGCAGGCAAGAAACGCCCATCACGGCATCACGAGGGTAATGATCCCGTCCTCGACGACTTCGCCCTTGATGCCGTCGCGCGCCATCGACTCGATGACGGGCCATTTCTCCCGGAACAGGGCCGACGCCTCATGCATGCTGGGCGCCTCGACCTTGACACAGCAGGCCCGCCGTTCACCGTCGTTTGCGATCTGAAAAAAGAAGCTGTAG
>JACDAG010000892.1 GCA_013695565.1 Bradyrhizobium sp. | reverse complement strand
AGCGTCTCTTCAATCGACGCTGTCTGCGTCCACGACCTTCGAATCATGGTTGCCCATGGATTCAGAAATCTTCAGAAAGGGCAACTGTAATGTTAGGCGGCCATTCCGGATCGGACCTGACCTGGATCAAAATCGGCGCGCTCTCTCCGATGCGGCGCCGCCCCGGAGTTTTCGGGACGCAGCGCGAGTGCAAAACTCGTGGGTATTGTCTTTTGTTTCAATGAGATAAGCGCTATTGGTAGTGTCGTCGCGTTGCCGATCCGCATCCCTTGATTGGAAACGATATCCGGCGGGCACGGAAAGGCTCGAAGGCCGAGCATGATTGATGTCGACCGACCGTTTCGCAGTCAGAATCCGCTCGACCAGAATGTGCGAAACGGGGTCGAAGGGTCTGGCGTCGGCACCTGGGATTTTGAGTTTTCGACCCGGGAATTAAACTGGTCCAACACCACGCGAAAACTTTTCGGCGTCTCGCCGGACACGCCGATCAATTACGATATCTTTCTTTCGCTGCTCGATTTGCAGGATCGCGATCGCACCGCGAAGGCCATGCAGCAGGCGATCGAGACGGGGTGCAATTTCGACGTTCAGTACCGGGTGCATCGGCATTCGGATGCCGGTCATTGGGTGCGTGCGCTCGGCGCAATCGTGGCTGGCCCCGACGGCGGCCCTGCCCGGCTGAGCGGCGTCATGATCGACATAGATAATGAGAAGCGCCTCGAGGATGAGTTGAGGACGCGCGAGAGCCACTTTCGCTCGATCCTAGACACGGTGCCCGATGCGATGATCGTGATCGACGAGCATGGCATCATGCAGTTTTTCTCGAGTGCCGCCGAGCGGCAATTCGGCTACACTGAACCTGAAGCGATCGGGAAAAATATTAGCGAACTGATGCCGGAGCCCGATCGCAGCCGCCACGACGGTTACCTCGCCCGCTATCTGAAAACGGGCGAGCGGCGCATCATCGGCATCGGCCGCATCGTCACCGGAATGCGCAAGGACGGCACCACGTTTCCGATGTACCTCACCATCGGCGAGATGAAATCGGGTGGACGGCCCTTCTTCACAGGTTTTGTGCGCGACCTCACCGAGCAGCAACAGACGCAGGCGAGACTGCAGGAACTGCAGTCCGAACTGGTTCACGTGTCGCGTCTCAGCGCGATGGGCGAGATGGCATCCGCGCTGGCCCACGAACTCAATCAGCCGCTTTCGGCGATCAGCAATTACATGAAGGGATCGCGCCGCCTGCTGGCTAATAGCACCGACGCCAACGCACCGAAGATCGAGGCCGCGCTCGATCGTGCCGCAGAGCAGGCGATCCGCGCCGGCGACATCATCCGGCGATTGCGCAATTTCGTCGCACGCGAAGCTTCGGAGAAGCACGTCGAAAGTCTTTCGAAGCTGATCGAAGAAGCCGGCGCGCTCGGGCTCACCGGGGCTCGCGAACAAGGGCTTATACTACGCTTCAAGCTCAATCCGACGTGCGACCAAGTGATTGCCGATCGGGTCCAGATCCAACAAGTGCTGGTCAATCTCTTCCGCAACGCGCTGGAAGCGATGGCAAGTTCGACCCACCGCGAGTTGATCGTCACCAATGCCAAGGCAGCCGATGATATGATTGAGATTGCCGTCTCGGATACCGGACATGGATTTGGCGACGATACACACGTGAACCTGTTTCAGCCATTCTTCACGACCAAGGAAACCGGCATGGGCGTCGGCCTGTCGATCAGCCGTGCAATCATTGAAAACCATAGCGGCCGGATGTGGGCTGAGACTAATCAATCCGGTGGTGCGACGTTCCGTTTCACCCTGCCCGCTGGATCTGCCAAGGATGTGACCGATGTCGCAGAACGGTAAAGTCTATGTCATCGATGACGATCCGGCGATGCGCGACTCGCTGGATTTCCTGCTGGGCTCGGCCGGGTTCAGTGTGTGTCTGTTCGATTCCGCGCAAGTGTTTCTGAACGAGCTTCCAAAGCTGGAGGCCGGCTGTGTGGTCACGGATATCAGGATGCCGGGCATAGACGGCATGGAATTGCTGCGTCAACTCAATCCAGCCTTCGGGACCCGGAAGCTGCCGGTCATCGTCATGACCGGCCATGGCGACGTGCCCCTCGCCGTCGAAGCCATGAAGCTTGGCGCACTCGACTTTCTTGAGAAACCTTTCGAGGATGACCGGTTAATCGGCATGATCGAGACGGCCCTCTCGCAGAATGATGGCGGCTCGAAGAGTGAGGCACTCACGGCCGAAATGGCCGCGCGGGTCACCTCCCTCACCCAGCGCGAGCGCCAGGTGATGCGGGGCTTGGTGAGCGGCCAGTCGAACAAGGTGATCGCCAGGGAATACGACATCAGCCCACGCACCGTGGAGGTCTACCGGGCCAACGTCATGACCAAGATGCAGGCGGGCAATCTTTCGGAGTTGGTCAGGTTTGCGATCCGGGCCGGGGTTTTTGAGGATTGAGCCAAGTCAATTCGGCCACACGGAAACTGGCTAACCTCAGTCGATGATAGAAGCCCGTCACACACCATCCAGCCGTGCCGAGATCAGCCCGGCGCCCAGGAAGTCGCTGATTTACGTTGTCGACGACGACTACGACGTCCTCAGATCGTTGCGGTTTCTATTGGAGACGGAAGGCTTCGACGTCCGCACCTTCCGCAGCGGGTCCGCGTTGTTGGGTTCTTCGACCCGGCACAGTGCGGATTGCCTCGTCGTGGACTACAAAATGGCCGGAATCGACGGGCTGGAGTTGGCGCAAAGGCTACGGGGCAACGACGTCAACACGCCGATCGTCCTGATTACGGGCTATCCGGACGAAAACATCGCGGCGAAGGCGAGTTCCGCCGGCGTGCGTAAGGTCCTTCTGAAGGCCAATATCGAGGACAATTTGGTGGAGTGCGTCCGAAACGCCATCGATCCGTACGGTACCGCAGGCCAGCCCTGAAACATCAGGCAGATTGCCTCCGTAAAACTCCTTAGGGGGATCCCCCTAGGATATCGACCTAAATATTCAGCACCGCATCTCCCCGCTAAACCAAGCCATCCCGCATCGAGGAGATGGCGACATGTATACCCAGACGATCACCGCCCCGGCAGCCCAGGTTCTCAACGTGGCGCGCGCGCCGGTTCCCCCGTCGGCCGACCAATTCAGCGTCATCGCCAGCTGTTCCGGCGTGATCGCCACCGAATTCTCCTATCGCAAGGATGAGGAAATCTACGGCGAAGGCGAACCTGCCGAGTACGTCTACCAAGTGATCCGCGGTGCGGTTCGTACCTACAAGCTGTTAAACGACGGGCGACGCCAGATCGGCGCGTTCCATTTGCCCGGCGACGTGTTCGGCCTCGATCCCGGTTCCGCCCATCGCCTGACGGCCGAGGCGATCGCCGACACCACCGTTCGCCTGGTGAAACGCCGCAGCCTCGAAGCCGCCGCCGGATCGAATGTCAGGGTCGCCCACAATCTCTGGACCATGACCGCAGGCGACCTGCGGCATGCCGAAGATCACATGCTGCTGCTCGGCCGCAAAACTGCGATGGAAAAAGTCGCCACGTTCCTGCTGGAAATGGACCGCCGGCTCGCCAAGACTGGCATAATGGCGCTGCCGATGTGCCGCCGCGATATCGGCGATTATCTCGGCCTTACCCTGGAAACCGTGTCGCGCGCGCTTTCGCAGCTCAACGACCAGGGGGTGTTGATGTTTTCGAGCGCCCGTCAAATCGTTCTCCGCAATCGCCAACGATTGGCAGACATGGACGCATGAGGCAGGCCACCAGCCTGCTTCCGCTCGGCCGCGCGACAATGCGCATCACACATACCGATGGAAGTCGAGAATGAACAGCTATCGTGTCTCCTTCTACAAGGACCTCCTGAATTCGGACGGCCATAGCTTCAAATGCTTGCAGCGTCAGGTCGATGTCCAATCGGAGGGCCCGTCACAGGCAATGGTGCTGGCCGAACGGCTGGTCGACAATGAACGCCTCAACGCCGACTACGTCGAGGTAATGCACCTGGCCAGCCATCATGAATTCGAACATCCATCGAGCCAACCGTCTGCCCCCTGCAAACACACATGGAGCCGCGCCTCGTAACGCGCGCGCCGTGACATGGATCGATTCCTTGAACTTGTCGCCTTCTATTCCGCGGCATTTCAATCACCCTTGATCGCCTTTGTTCTGACGTCTCTAATCATCGAAATGACGCCGGGGCCGAACATGGCCTACCTCGCCGTGCTCGGTGCGAGCCGGGGCCGCATCGCCGGATTCTCCGCCGTCCTTGGCGTCGCACTGGGGCTGACACTTCTCGGCGTCGCGGTCGGGCTCGGTGCCGGATCGCTGATCCTCAACAACCGTGTTGCTTACGAGAGCCTGCGCTGGGCCGGCGCGCTGTATCTCTGCTGGCTGGCTTACGACAGCTGGAACGAGGGTCGGCAACCGATCAAGACGGCATCCATCAGCCGGTCGCTTTTCGTGCAATTCCGCCGCGGATTTATCACTAACCTGCTCAATCCGAAGGCCGCGCTGTTCTATATCGCCGTCGTTCCGGAATTTATCTCTGGCCCCGCACCTTCGGTACGCGAACTGGCTATCCTGGTTTCCATTTATGTTGCGGTCGCTACCTTCGTGCACGGACTTATCGTGTTGCTGGCGGGTACGCTGCAGCATTTCTTGCGGCGCCGCAGCGGCACAAAATGGCCAGCAATGTTTTCTCGGTCGTTCTCTTTCTCGTGGCCGTGTGGCTGTTCAAGAGCAGCGGCCGTTAGGCATTGTCGTCTCAGACCCGGCGTAGTGACCAGAACGCCGTCGCATAGACCGCGGCAAATCCGAGAAACGCCGCAGCCCAGGCGATGCCGGAAACGACCAGCAGAACGCCTGCGTGGTCGGGTTCCAGCACGGCGCAGACCCGCGCGAGGGCCGCGACAATCACCGCCGCGTAAATCAGCTGCGTCGCTGGAGAGGCTTCAAGCCGCTGCCCGGTGTGACCGAGCGTTGCCCGGCTCATGACCGCGAGTGTCATGGTGCCGATTGCCCCACCTGTCCAGGCATGGATGCCTGCGCCCGACGCCACGAGGTCGAACGCACTGAGCGCCGTGAGGAAGAAGCCCACCGGAATAAACGCGTAGGCAACGTGCAGGATCAGCACCAGCCGGTCGGTGAAAGTCCGGTATCCGCTCCAGTGCGCGAGCCGGATGATGTGCATACCGCCGCACAGGAGCAACAATCCACCCGTCGTCCGCTCCAGCGGCCACATCACCCAAAGCAAGAGAACGAGCGCGCTCACGCCGACGGTCGCGGCATCAAAGCGGCCGAAGGGCGCCGGCATCGGGCCGGGCGTTCGTTTTGCCAGCCAGTTGCGGGTAAAGCTCGGAATGATTCGCCCGCCGATCAAAGCGACGAGGCAGATCACCACGGCGATACCGCCACGGGTGGTGTATTCGGCCAAGCCTGCGAAGTGCGCCTCCAGATGAAACGCCAGATTGCCGGCGGCGAGCAGGCTGATGATGGCGACAATCATGAGATTGCCCCACTTCTTGCCCGCAATGATCTCGCGCGCGGCGGAAGCCGCCAGCAAGATGAGAAACACCGAATCGATGGCGGCGGCCGGACCCCAGCCGATCCAGGCCGAAACGCTGACGGCAATGCGGCCCGCAACCCAAGTCGAGAACAACAGGATCAGCGGCCTGCCCTGCAGCGGCAGTCTTCCCGTCCAGTTCGGCACCGCCGTCAGCAGGAAACCGGCGACGACGGCCGCGATATATCCGAACAGCATCTCATGGATATGCCAGTCCCGGGGCGCGAACGCCGTGCTGAGCTTCAGCTGACCGTAAAACGCCGGCAACCACACCAGGATGATGGTGCCGGCATAGACCGATCCAAAAAAGAAGAATGGCCGGAAGCCATACGAAAACAGCGTAGGACCTCGATAATCTCTCAAGCGCGATACTGACACGATTTGGATCCTGCTTTGGCTGTTCTTTGCCACCCTAGCCGGCGTGAAGCGTGCCCTCTTTGTCGAAGCGCAAAGACGGCGGCCTCGCCCAAGCGTATTCGCTAGAAGGTTCAGAAAAATGGAGACAGACGATGCGAATCTTTGAGCGGATACGAACAAGTTTCGGGCTGGCGCCAATCCAGCTTCAGAACGATTCAAAAGAGGTCTGCGAAGCGACGGTTGCTGTAGCGACTGTCCGTTCCGATCCCCCTGCGACTGAGGCCATGTGCTGCGGCCAGTGCTCGGGGAACGCCGAAGGACACGTTTCAGAACTGCCCGGCGCGCGGTAAAATCAAAGAAAGCGGCCGACGAGGCCGCTTCCTTTCCTTCATGTCATCACACTACTTCGAGGCCGTCTTGGTCGCGTCAAGCTTGGCGAACAGCGCCGCGAACACCTGTTTCGCTTTGCCGACCAGAGGCACCGCCTTGGCCTGCTCCTCATTGGCGGGCGTACCCACCACGATCATCGCCACCATGCCCATGCCATAATGCGGCGCGCATTTCACGCCGTAGATCCCGGCCTGGTCGAACTTGACGGCGACGTCCTCGCCGGTCTTTCCGATAAAGGTGGCCCCGCCCTCCGGCAGCATGCCCTTGATCGTCTCCGCATTATGCCCCTTGTCGGTCGACACAAACTTGACGGTATCGCCGGGCGCGACCTTCACCAGGGCCGGCTCGAAAACCATCAATCCTTCGGTTCCCTTGTTGAGCATTTTGACTTCGACTTCGGCTGCATTTGCGCCACCGGCCATCGCTATAGCAGCGGCAAATGCGGCCATCACCAGATATCTGCGCATCCTGATCTCCTGTTGATCGATCGGGCCCTCAGACCCCATGCGCGCCTTCTAATCCGCAATCGCCGGGTGGACTTTGCTTTAGCGCAAGCTGCCGGCCGATTATCGCGATATGAAATGAGGCAGCAGTGCCGGTCGCGCCAGACGGCGGGGCTATCTACCGTCCCATTTCAAGGACAACACCTGGAATGTCCCATGGCCTCCCTTGACCGTTCAATCGTCGCCAACGTCCCGATCTTCGCCTCCTTGAGCCCCGACGAACTCGACGCCATCCTGCGCGACGCCCGATCGGTTAGGTATCCGAAGGACGGCGCCGTGTTCGACCAAGGCACCGAAGCGCATTCTTTCTTCGTCTTGCTGCACGGGCATCTGCGGGTTGAGAAGACCACGCCGCAAGGACAGCAGATCGTGGTTCGCTACGTCTCGGCGGGTGAGTTGTTCGGCGTAGCCCAGGCGATGGCACTCAAGCATTACCCGGCGACCGCGATCGCGGTCGTCGACAGCGTGGCCTTGGCGTGGCCATCGACGCTGTGGCCCGAGCTGATCGCGAAATTCCCGGCGCTGGCGGCGGGCGCGTTGCAGACCGTCGGCAGCCGGTTGCAGGATAGCCAGGCCCGAATTCTGGAACTGTCTAGCGAACAGGTCGAGCAGCGCGTTGCGCACGCGCTGCTGCGCCTGGCTAAGCAGGCCGGCCGCAAGGTCGAGCACGGCGTCGAGATTGATTTTCCGATCAGCCGGCAGGACGTCGCCGAAATGACCGGCACCACCTTGCACACCGTGAGCCGGATTCTCAGCGCATGGGAGCAACAGGGCCTGGTCGAGGGCGGCCGGCAGCGCATCGTGTTGCGCGATCCGCACAAGCTGTTTGGAATCGCGGAAGGACACGGCAAATAATCAGGCTCAGGATTGGACGCTGGCGCGCAACGCCAGCAGGAAGGCGGCGCCGTCGATCCTGTGCTCACGGCTGGCTTCGTCGACCGAATGGAACGACGCGATCGGGCAGCCGATGCAGCCCATCTTGAAATCCATGAACACCCGTTTCGACGCGGGCCAGCGGTTCATCACTTGGTCGACCGTCATGTTTGGCGTGGGCATATTCTTATTCATGCTGCCAGCCTAGCCACCTGACCGCCCGCTTCGTTGTTCAGGCGCAAACAGCGTCGCGCTTTTCATTTTCGGGAATGCTTGCGCTGGCGCAAAGAGCGCATGCCACATCTAAGGCACAAGGGTGACACGGAATTCAATGCAGACACCAACAAGGAGAGTGTCATGATCACCCGCCGTATTGCGTTACTCGGCGCCGCAGCCGCCGCCCTTATCGTTACCACTCCTGCGCTGGCGGCCGACGATCTCAAGCTGCCGCGTCAGGCCGTCGAGCTGGTGGCGCCGCCGTTCGTGCATCCGCACGAACAGGCCACCAAGGAAGGCCCCAAGATCATCGAGTTCAAATTAACGATCAAGGAGAAGGAAGTCGTCATCGACGACGCCGGGACCAAATTCCAGGCCATGACGTTCAACGGCTCGATGCCCGGTCCGCTGATGGTCGTCCATGAAGGCGACTATGTCGAGGTGACGCTGGTCAATCCCGAGACCAACGCAATGCCGCACAACATCGACTTCCATGCCGCGACCGGCGGATTGGGCGGCGGCGCGCTGACCCATGTCAGCCCCGGCGAGCAGGTGGTGCTGCGCTGGAAGGCAACGCGCACCGGAACCTTTGTCTATCATTGCGCCCCGGAAGGCATGATCCCCTGGCACGTCGTGTCAGGCATGCACGGCACCGTGATGGTGCTGCCGCGCGACGGACTGAAGAGCCGCGAGGGCAAGGCGCTGCGCTACGATCGCCTCTACTACGTCGGCGAGAATGACCTCTACGTACCCAAGGACGAGAAGGGCAAATACAAGACCTACGAAACGATCGGAGAATCGTTCGCCGATACTACCGAGGTGATGCGCAAGCTGATCCCGACCCACGTCGTGTTCAACGGCAAGGTTGGCGCCCTCACCGGCAAGAATGCAATGACCTCGAAGGTCGGCGAGACCGTCATGATTATTCACTCGCAGGCCAACCGCGACACCCGTCCGCATCTGATCGGCGGCCATGGCGACTACGTCTGGGAGACCGGCAAGTTCATCAACCCGCCGGAGAAGGATCTCGAGACCTGGTTCATTCGTGGCGGTTCGGCGGGGGCCGCGCTCTACACATTCAGGCAGCCCGGCATCTACGCCTACGTCAACCACAACCTCATCGAGGCCGTCGAACTCGGCGCCACCGCCCACTTCAAGGTCGAGGGCGAATGGAATAACGACCTCATGAAGCAGGTACAGCCTCCTGGACCGATCCTGCCCGGCAAGTCCAGCGCGGCTGAAACTGTGGTGAAAACCAGATAACGACCTCGCGGCCTGCAGCGATTGCTGGAGGCCGCGGTGACCGGAGGACCGCCCCATGCTGCTCGCCATGAAAATCAAGGCCGCGATAACAGCGGCCGCTCTGGCCAGTCCGATCGCATTGACGATCGCCCCCGTTGCCCACCCCGCCGATTCCGCGATCACCGAAATTGCGGCGAAGCCATTCCAGTATCGGCTCGCCGGCGATTTCTCCCGCGACGGCAAGCCCGCGGCAGCCCCGCTGCGCGACACCATCCTCCCCGCCCACATCAAGATCATGAACCGTCAGGTCACCGCAGGCGAATATGCGCGGTGCGCCGATGACGGCGGATGCCCGAAAATCCCGCACGCCTCCGCGATGGCGGACCGTCCGATGGTCGGCGTGAGCTGGAGGGATGCGACGGCTTATGCCGAATGGTTGACGAACAAGATTGGGGTCTTGCATCGCCTCCCCACCGACGAGGAATGGGTGTTTGCCGCCGGCGAGAAAATTCGCGACGAACCGCTCGCGCTGGTCGACCCGGTCGATCCCGCACAGGCCTGGATCGCGCGTTACGAAGCCGAAGCCAACCGGGCGCGTCCCGACGCCCTCGACCCGCAGCCGGTCGGCACCTTCGGTATCAACGGGAACGGTCTGCAGGATCTCGGCGGCAATGTCTGGGAATGGACCAGCACCTGCTTCCTTCGCATGACGCTGGAGCCAACGGGCAATGCGCGCATCACCAACACCAATTGCGGCGTTCGTGTCGCGCAGGGAGCACACCGGACTTATATAACCGACTTCATCCGCGATCCCCGCACGGGCGGCTGCGCTGCCGGTGTACCGCCCGCCAATCTCGGCTTCCGCCTGGTGGTCGAAGACAAGAACTGGCAAGCGCTGCAAAGAGCGATCGTCGCGGCTTTCGAGCCTCATTAGGACGATTCCGCGTCGCGTCACTCAGGACTCCGCTGAAAGCAAGCAAGCGCTTACACGTTCGCGCCGTTTGATCTACCGCAACGACACCGCGCGCCCACGCGGACATACTAGGTCAGTTTCAGCACGTAAGGGAGCGCGCCATGGCAACCCAGACCAAAACCTATCCGATCGTCCAAAGCGCCATCAATCTGTTCGGCGACTAGCTCAAACACCAGCGCGAGATGCGCGAGCTTCGCGATATGAACAGTGGCGATTTCGCGCGCATCGCGCAGGACCTTTCCGTGACCCCTGCTGAACTCGATGCCGTGGTCCGCCAGGGACCGCACGCCAGCGATGAATTGCCGAGGCTCCTGAAAGTCCTGGGCATCGACGAAGCGACCTTGTCGCGGACCCAGCCTGTCCTGCAACGTGACATGGTGCGTGTCTGCGCTGTATGCCAGCAGAAGGCGCTGTGCAACCACGATCTCGACTCCGGCACCCTCGCCCAACGGTATGACGAGTACTGCCCCAATGCGCCGGCGATCGACGGCTTGGGTCAGAAATCCTGATGCATTCGTCAGCTTCGGCCGTCGAGCAACCGGCCGAAGCTGACTGAGAAACCGGGCAAGGCTCGGAGCCGGATCAGCAACAGTCCGTCATGCGATGGATCGACAGCTGCGTAAATCCGGGCCAATGCCGTTGCACCGCGCCACCGCCTGTTGTCCCGCCTCGATTCCGAGATGCGGCAAAATGCCTTTATTTCACAGCGCGGGAACAAAGGACATGCGGGATGTTTGATTCACATCAAGGCAGCAAGCGATACGTTTTCTAACGTTGACGCCGGTAGCGGCGCCGATGCCGCCAATCATCCAATCACCAGATCGAAACGAGATTCTGCATGTCCGCCGCTGGCGACGACAGAAGCGGAAGGCCGCGCCGTAGGCGCATGGAGGTCTTCGCGTTTCTATTTCTGACCGCCGTGCTGCTTCCGGCCTTTGCGGTTGCGACCGTCGGCAGCTACGGGCTTGCGGTGTGGGTCTACCAGATGCTGGCCGGGCCCCCCGGCCCTCCCACGCAGTAAAACAACTCATTCCGGAGAAACATCGTGGCCAGACCTCATAACGCAATCGATCGTCGGGCCGTCATGACGGGCCGCCTGCTCAATCCGGACCGCGTGATAACTCCGCCCGGAGGCGAAATCGCCAGCATTCTGGTGCAGGCACGGCCGGAGCGCCTCGCCGACGTGGAATCCGCCATTCTGAACTTGCAAGGTTGCGAGATCTACGGCCGCGACCCCAAGGGCAAGCTCGTAGTCGTGGTCGACGCCCCGGATGCTGGCATGCTCGGCACCACGCTCAATCAACTCGCGCTGTTGCCCGACGTCTATTCCGCCTCGCTTGTTTTCCACGCCCTCGACGCGACCACCTGACTTCGGGAGAATTGCCATGACCGAACCCAAGCTCGATCGGCGTCAGGTTCTGAAACTCGAGGCGGCCGCGATGGCAGCACTCGCCGGCGGAATGC
>JACDAG010000891.1 GCA_013695565.1 Bradyrhizobium sp. | reverse complement strand
GCTCCGACCCGAACCGGAGCTTTCCCCATGCGCCTCGAGGCGATCTCGATCGGCAAGAACCCGCCGCACGACGTCAACGTCATCATCGAAGTGCCGGTTGGCGGCGAGCCGATCAAATATGAAATGGACAAAGACGCCGGTACGCTGGTGGTCGACCGCTTCCTCTATACGGCGATGCGCTATCCCGGCAATTACGGCTTCATCCCGCACACGCTGTCGGGCGACGGCGACCCCTGCGACGTGCTGGTCGCCAATACCCGCGCGATCGTTCCCGGCGCCGTCATGAGCGTGCGGCCGGTCGGGGTGCTGCTGATGGAAGACGAAGCCGGCGGCGACGAGAAGATCATCGCGGTGCCGTCGTCGAAACTGACCCAGCGCTACGACAAGGTGAAGAACTACAACGACCTTCCCGACATCACGCTGCAGCAGATCCAGCACTTCTTCGAGCACTACAAGGATCTCGAGCCCGGCAAATGGGTCAAGGTGCTGCGCTGGGGCGACGCCGACGACGCCCACAAGCTGATCATGGAAGGCATTGAGCGGGCGAAGGGGAAGTGACGACAGAGTCGTCATTCCGGGGCACGCGTTAGCGCGAACCCGGAATCTCGCGCGACTTTTCTCTAGATTCCGGGTTCGCGTCTTCGACGCGCCCCGGAATGACAGAAACCTAACGACGAGCACGCCCTGTCATGCGCCGGCTGATCAGGATCGTCCGTAACCTCGCATTGATCCTGATCGCGGCGATCATGATCCTGGCCGGCGTGCTGGCGTTCAACGTCGTCACGCATGGGTCGCGGCAAATCCAGGTGGCTGCCGTGCCGCGCGTGGCGGTCGATACGCCGTCTGCAGCGGCGCGCCTCGGCGAAGCGATCCGCTTCCGCACCATCTCCAGCTACGAAAACCCCGACCAGCACGCCGACGCGTTGCGCGGCATGCAGGCGCATATCGCACAGAGCTTTCCAGCATTTCACGCCGTGGCCAGGCGCGAGATCGTCGGGCAATACAGTCTGCTCTACACGTGGGAGGGGTCGGACCCCAAAGCGCAGCCGATCGCGCTGCTAGCGCATCAGGACGTGGTGCCGGTCGCGCCCAGTACCGAAAAGGACTGGCAGCAACCACCCTATGACGGCGTCATCGCCGATGGCTTCATCTGGGGCCGCGGCTCCTGGGACGACAAGGGCAACCTCTATTCGATGCTGGAGGCCGCCGAGGCGATGACCAAGGCCGGGTTCAAACCGAAGCGGACGATCTATTTTGCGTTCGGCCATGACGAGGAAACCGCCGGCACCTTCGGCGCCAAAGGCATGGCGGCGCTGTTGGCCTCGCGGGGTGTCCGCCTCGACTTCGTGGTCGACGAGGGGCTTCTGATCACCGAAGGCATCATGAAAGGCCTCGATAAACCGGCGGCGCTGATCGGAGTTGCCGAAAAAGGCTACGCCACGCTGGTGCTGAACGCCCAGGCAACGCCCGGGCATTCCTCGATGCCGCCGCGCGACACCGCGATCGGCATGCTGAGTGCGGCGCTGACGCGGCTGGAAGACCACCGCCTGCCGATGCATATCCGCGGCACCGTCGCCGAAATGTTCGACACGCTGGCGCCCGAGATGAGCGGCTTCAACCGCGTCGTGCTGTCGAATCTCTGGCTGTTCAAGCCGCTATTGCTGCGCGAATTCGAAAAGAGCGGGCCTACCGAAGCGACGGTGCGCACCACCACGGCGCTGACGATCTTCAATGCCGGCGACAAGGACAATGTGTTGCCCGGCAATGCCGAGGCCAGCGTCAACTTCCGCCTGATCCCCGGCGAGACCCTGGCCAGCGTCTCCGATCATGTCCGCAGCACGATCCGCAACGATCGCATTTCAATCAAAACGTTCCCCCGCAACACCGACCCGCCACCCGTGACGGACACCGCGAGCCCGTCATTCCAGATGTTCAGCCGCACCATCCGCGAGATTTTTCCGGACGTGATCGTGACCCCCGGACTGATGGTGGGCGCGACCGATTCGCGCCATTATGTCGGGATCACCGACAAGATTTTCCGCTTCTCGCCGGTGCGCGCCAATTCGGACGATTTGAAGCGATTCCACGGCACCAACGAGCGCCTCAGCATCGACGGCTATGCCGATATGATCCGGTTCTACCGGCGGCTGATTGAGAACGCGGCGGGGTGACGGCGTGGCCGTCATTCCGGGATGGTCCGAAGGACCAGACCTCAGGTGCGCAATTGCGCACCGGGGAATCTCGAGATTCCGGGTTCGATGCTTCGCATCGCCCCGGAATGACAGAACGCTACACCGCCGGTTTCGGCAATCCATGAATCCCACACGCCGCGCGCAGCGTGTTGACCAGCAGGCACGCCACCGTCATCTGCCCGACGCCGCCCGGCACCGGCGTGATCGCGCCGGCGACATTGAGCGCTTCGGCATAGGCGACGTCGCCGACCAGCCGGGTCTTGCCGTCGGCGGCCGGCAGGCGATTGATACCGACGTCGATCACGGTGGCGCCTGGCTTGATCCAGTCGCCGCGTACCATTTCAGGCTTGCCGACGGCGGCGTAGACCAGATCGGCGCGCGCGCATAATTGCGCCAGATCGCGCGAGCGCGAATGCGCGATCGTCACCGTGGCGTTTTCATTGAGCAGCAACTGCACCAGGGGGCGGCCGACCAGGTTGGAGCGGCCGATGACGATGGCATTCATGCCGTCGAGCGAGGCGTGCACGCTCCTGGTCAGGATGATGCAGCCGAGCGGCGTGCATGGCGACAGCGCGGCAAAGCCGCCGGCGAGGCGCCCGGCATTGCTCGGATGCAGCCCGTCGACATCCTTGGCCGGATCGATCGCGTTGATGACGGTTTCGGTATGCAGCGATTTCGGCAGCGGCAATTGCACGAGAATGCCGTGCACCGCGGGATCGCGGTTGAGCTGTCCGATCAGCGCCAGCAGATCCGCCTGCGCGACGTCTTCGGGCAGCACATGCTCGAAAGACGCCATGCCGGCTTCCTGGGTCTGCTTGTGCTTGCTGCGGACATAGACCTGGCTCGCCGGGTCGCTGCCGACCAGCACGACCGCCAGACCAGGCGTCAGGCCGCTCTCATTCTTGATCCGCGCGACCTCCCCGGCAACACGGGCGCGAAGCTCTGATGCAATCACTTTTCCATCGATGATGCGGGCGGTCATCTCAATCCTTTGGTTGTGATTTGACTGCGGTCAGCTTGCGCAAGGCATCGCCGAGCGATTTGGGATCACCGCCGACGGCGACCTGCTTGAGGCGCGATGTCGTGCCCGACAGGATCTTCACCCTCGCCTTGGGCACGCCGAGCGCTTTTGCCATCAGTTCCGTGACCGCGCGGTTGGCCTCGCCGCCCTCGGCGATGGCGCGGACCCGCACCTTGACCACGGCACGCCCGTTGGCGAGCGTTTCAATTCCGTCGATGTCGTCGCGGCCGCCCCGCGGCGTGACCCGCAGCGCCACGCTGATGCCCTCGGAGGAGTAACGCCAAGGATCCATCTGGCATCCATCGATTACCGGCGCCCTCGATCAGATGACGTTGGGATAGATGTAGTAGGCGATCACCCGCTGGATGAACATGATGATCAGGATCAGGATGATCGGCGAGATGTCGAGCCCACCCAGATTGGGCATGATCCTCCGAATCGGAGCGAGCACCGGTTCGGTGATCCGGTACAGGAACTCGGCCACCGCCGACACGAACTGGTTCCGCGTGTTCACGACGTTGAAGGCGATCAGCCAGGACAGGATGGCGGAGGCGATCAACAGCCAGATATAGAGGTCGAGGACGATGGAGATGATGTCGAGGACAGCGCGCATGATGGTGGGGGCTCGCAGGTGGGGTAACCTGCTAGATATCGGTTCATCCCCCCGCAAACAAGGGAAGTTCCCGGCAAAATGACGCCAAAATCGGCGCTTTAACCGTTCTTGACTTGCCCTTGGGCCGGACTGTAAATGGCGCCGATTGTCGGCCGCCCGTTCTCAGTTTGGGCGACCGCGATGGGGCCATAGCTCAGCTGGGAGAGCGCGTCGTTCGCAATGACGAGGTCGGCGGTTCGATCCCGCCTGGCTCCACCAGCCTTCGCTTGCTTCGCAAGCTACGGCTGGGCAAGCCAACCCGTGCCCTATCGTAGCGAAGCAAGCGAAGGCTGCCTCGGCGTAGCCCGAAGGGCGAAGACGGGCCTGGGCAAGTCTCAATCCAATCTTCCCCTCACTTCCCCGTAAACCGCGGCGGCCGCTTCTCCATGAAGCTCGCCACGCCCTCCTTGAAATCGCTGCCCTTGAGCGCGATCTGCATTTCCCGGTTGGCGTCGATGGTGGCTTCGGCCAGCGTCTGGAATGGCACGTCGTAGACCTGGCGCTTGATTACCGAGATGGCGCTCGGCGAAACGAAATCGGCGAGATCGCGCGCATAGGCATAGGTCTGCTCGCGCAGCTGGTCCGGCGGATAGAGCCGGTTGACGAGCCCGATGCGCAACGCTTCCTCACTCGACACGCGCCGCGACGACATCAGCAAATCGAGCGCGTTGGCGTGGCCGACGATCCGCGGCAGCATCCAGCTGATGCCATGTTCGGCAATCAGCCCGCGGCGCGAAAACGCGGTGGTGAACACGGTGTTATCGGCCGCGAAACGGAGATCGCAATACAGCGCATGCACCAGGCCAATGCCGGCGGTAGCTCCGTTCAGCATGCCGATCACGGGTTTTGGAATCGCCGGATAATAAGCGTAGCGCGTCTGCCAGTCGGCGCGACGGTTCATGTCGAACGGCGTATTCTCGCCGCGCCTGACCTCGTTGGGATCGATGCCCTTCAACCCTTCCATGTCGGCGCCGGCGCAGAACCCGCGCCCTGCGCCGGTCAGCACGATGACGCGCACATTGTCGTCGGCGGCAGCGCTTTCCATCGCATGACGCACGTCGCGTTCCATGATCGCGGTCCATGCGTTCATGCGGTCCGGCCGATTGAGCGTGATGGTCGCGATCTTGTCGCTGACCCCATAGAGAATATGCTGATAGTCCATCGCAACCTCCCATCGTCTGTTACCCAGACTTCTGGAAGCGACACTATCACATCTGACGATTTTGAAAGGCGTTCGGAGACGCGAACAAATTCCGCGTGGCGGCTATTCCGCGGCTTCCGACATGATCGACATCGGCATGCGCTTGAGCCAGCCGTCGATGAATTGCTTCAGCCACGCGCGCTCACACACGTCATGCACCGCGCGATCGGCAAAGTGCGAATGCAATGCCCGCGCCCCGGGCGATTCCACTATCCCGCAACGCGTGGTCCAGCGATGCATCATCGCGTAGGTCACGTCGGGGTGAAACTGGAAGCCGAAAGCATGGCCGCACTGGAACGCCTGCACCGGAAAATCGTCGCCCTCCGCCAGCAACTCGGCGCCCGCAGGCAGTTCGAAGCCCTCGCGGTGCCAGTGGTAGACGTGATCCGGCCAGTTCGGGCACACCGCGTGGCCGGCTTCGGTCGGGTGAATCGGGTAATAGCCGATCTGGGTGTGGCCTTCGGGATGGGGCGCTACCGGCGCGCCGAGCTGTTTGGCAAGCATCTGCGCGCCCAGGCAAATACCGAGGAACGGTCGCTGTTCCCGCAAGGGGATCTCGATCCAGTCGATCTCCCGGCGCACGTAATCATCGCTATCATTGGCGCTCATCGGGCCGCCAAAGATCACGGCTCCGGCGTGCAGATCCAGCGTTTCCGGCAGGGGGTCGCCAAACCGCGGGCGACGGAGGTCCAGGGTGTGCCCGAGCGCGCGCAGCGCGTTGCCGACCCGGCCCGGCGTCGAGCTCTCCTGGTGCAGGACGATCAGGACCGGCAGCAGGGATTTTTGGGTCGGCGCAGCCGCCAACGCCCTTCGGCCCGGAAAGGGCAGGACGTTTTCGCCATTTTTGCTCGACCGGAACGACATCGACGTAGCTCAGCGCCTCTCACCAAAATCATACGTAAGTGAGTATTAATTTCAGGTGAGTTCATGCGGACTTGCAAATATTTGTAAGCAAGTCGCGGGCCAGCACGTCTGTGAGACGTGTCGCACCGTAATTCAGCGTTTCCGCAGCTGGAAACGGCAGACCGCCGCCAGCACAAACGAGCGAGGGAAAAACCGGAGCAGGAACGGCACGACCTTGATGCCGAGACCGGGCAGCACCGCGCGCTTGTTGGCCATCAGCCCGTCATAGGCCTGCCGCGCGACATCGGCAGGCAAGACGTTGAGGATCACCGAATCAAATCCGGGGGCAAAGCCGGCGCGCGCCTGAAACTCCGACGGCACCGGACCGGGACATACCACGGTCACGCGCACGCCATGCGGCGCCAGTTCCGCCCGCATCGCTTCGGTGAACGACAATACATAGGCTTTGGATGCGTAATAAACCGCCATTCCCGGGCCGGGCATAAAACCCGCGATCGAACCCAGATTAAGCAGCCCGCCGCGATGGCGGATCAGCTGATCGGCAAACCGCAGCGACAGATCCGTGAGCGCGCGGATGTTGACCGTGATCATGTCGAGCTGATCGGCGCGATCACGCTGGATCGCTTTGCCGAACACGCCGAAGCCGGCATTGTTGACGACATACTCGACTTCGACGCCGGCCGCCGTCAGCGCCTCGGCGATCTTGTCGCCCGCACCCATTTGGGTGAGGTCGCAGGCGATCACGATCGGTGCAGCACCGCCGGCAGCCGCAATTTCACCCGCCAGCGCCGTCAACCGATCGGCGCGCCGCGCCACCAGCGCCACACGATGACCCCTGGAAGCGAAAACGCGCGCCAGCTCGGTGCCTATGCCCGCAGATGCACCGGTAATCAGCGCCACACGCTCAGTCACGATCGAATGCTCTTAAATGAATTACGGAAATGCCGCCCAACGGAAGGACGAGAGCATAGGCCTGTGGTGGAGCGCAAGCCGTCCGCAAAGCATGTCGCCATGCAATCGCATGCGAGGAGCGAATTGAAATCCAACAATTTCAGGGCTTATTGCGCGCCGAGACTGTGGGCCGCGACCCACATTAAAGTTTCGTCATCTGCGATGAGGCGCGCTCTCAAATCGTCGCATCGGCCGCCTTCGACGCGCCCGCGAGCGGCTTGCCCTGCTGCTCCGCGACACGATGCTTGAGATCGATCCGGTCGCGTGACGAAATGCCCAGGAGATCCGCCGCACGCCAGACCACGTTATCCTCGAACTCGGTCACCTGGCCGTCGGCATAGACCATTTCCCACATCATTTCGACGATGCGAAGCCTGCCTTCCTCATTCACGCTGCGCATGATGACGCTGGTGAAATGATAGAGGTCGACCGCGTCGCCTTCGACTCGTGTCGCCGAACGGATCAAGCGGTCCGCGGTGCCGGGATCGAGCCCAAAGCGGGTTTCGATCAGGCTGTGCAATTTGCGCTTCTCGATTACCGTCGGTTCGCCGTCGAGCGAGACGACATGAACCAGCAGCGCAGTTGCCGCCAGGCGATATCCGGTATCGTCGAACGCACGGTCCTGATCCGCATCGGGAGAGACAATGTCGGCAATGAATTGGCGAAGTCCGTCGAGCATCAGTATCTCTATCGAATGAAGGTTGATAGCGGCTATATGGCGTGGAAAATCACGCTGCGCAATGCGCGGGCTTGGCCTCGGAAGCATTACGTTTAGGCAATCTCCGGCCGTCCGGCGTCATTGCGAGCCACCGGGTCGCGCGAACGCGCGCCCGATGACAGGCTCCGCGAAGCAGTCCATAGCGGTCCAAGCGGAGGAAAAGGAATGGATTGCTTCGTCGCTGCGCTCCTCGCAATGACGGAGGCTCGGCTCTGACTACGGTATTTCGTACACCACGATCTTGTCGGCGATGCCGCGCAGCGCCGCCTCCTTCTGGATCGGCCTGATCGACTCCCTCGCGAGAATGGCGGCAACCCCGGGCGAATCGATCACCGGACCGGTGATGTGGATTTCCTGCGAGGTCGACAGGCTCTGCACCCTTGCTGCGATGTTGACGGTCTGGCCGAAATAATCCTGCCGCTCGTTGAGCATGACGGCGAGGCACGGGCCTTCGTGAATTCCGATCTTGACGATCAGATCCTCGGTGCCGCGCGCCACGTTGAGTGCATCCATCGCGGAGCGCATGCGCAAGCCCGCAACGATCGCATGTTCAGGCTTGATGAACGTCGCCATCACGGCATCGCCGATGGTTTTGACGACGGCCCCCTTTTCCGACGAGATGATTTCGAGCAGCGCGTGGAAATGCGCGCGCACCAGATCGAACGCGGCGAGGTCGCCGACCCGCTCGTACAGCGCGGTCGATCCCTTCAAGTCGGTGAACAGGAAGGTCAAAGATGTGATCTTGAGGCGTTGATCGACGCTGAGATTGTCGGCCTTGAACACGTCGCGGAAGGTCTGGTTCGACAGCATGCGCTTGGCTGTGAGGAACGGCTTCCGCTTGCCGATCAGATGATGCATCACGTCGCCGGCGATAAAGACCGAAGGCAACGCCCGGACGTCGGCTTGATTATCGAGCGACAATCGCAGTGGTCCCGGGCGCATGGTCCTGGTTCCACCCGTTGGTGTCGGGGTCTTGCTATACACCAGCGACAATTGTTGACGTTCCTTGGTCGGCTCGCCCTGAACGTCGATGAATTGTGCCGAATGCGTCACCGGCTCGAACACGATGATGAATTCTTTCGGCAGCACCAGCGACAACACCGCCTTCTCACCCGCCGGCAATTCGATTGTATCCAGCGTCACCTCGTCGGCCAGCGTCGCGACATCAGCCTCGTCGAAATCGATGCCGGAACTCCAGAATATCTGCTTGTAGTATTCCCAGACCGGCAGCGTATTCGGATCATGCGCGGCGATGCGCCTGACCCGTGGGCTCACGGTAAAGGCCACCTCGACCTGCTCGTCCACCGAGGCCTCATAACCGCAGGCGCACAAGCCACAATGATAGTCATCCGGGCTCAGCGACTTCAACGTACTGTGGGCGCCGAGCACGCCGCCGCAACCGGGGCACAACACGTTCCAGGTCAGATCGAACAAGCCAAGCCGCGAGGCGTGGAGAAAGCCCGAAATCACCCGCTCTTCGTCAAGCCCGCACCGCTTGGCGAAATCCAGCGCGTTGATGCGGTTGAGCTCATGATCCTGGCCGTTCTCGACCGCAAGCCGGATCGCATCCGCCACCGCCGGATCGGCGGTCTGATTGAGCATGGCAAACTGCGCTTTGACGTCGCTCATGTTCATAGCCTAGTGCAGATCGGGCTCGCCTCCAAGCGATGCCTCACCGCGGCGCGATGGCAAACATCGGCGAACGATCGGGCTGCGTTGTCACCACGCCGACCGGCATCACCGGCGCCTTGTCGACCATGCTGACATGGAACGCGCCGATCAACTTGGCCAGCGCCAGCACCGCCTCCACCAGCGCGAAATGCGCCCCGATACAGACGCGGGGGCCGACGCCGAACGGCAGATAGGCGAAGCGATCGGGCGGCGTGCCCGTCATGAAGCGCGAGGGCATGAATGCGTTCGGGTCGCGCCAGAGCTTTTCATGCCGGTGCAGCAACCACGGCGCGATCAGCACGACGTCCCGTTTCTTCACCGGCATGCCGGCGATCGTGTCCGGCCCGGACGCGGCGCGCGCAATCAGGAACGCCGGCGGATAGAGTCGCATGGTCTCCTCGACCACCGCGCGGGTGAACTTCAGCCGCTCGATATCGACCGCCCCGTTTACGGTGGCGAGCGCGCCATTGACGGTCGCGCCCTGCACCTCGGCCGCAACCGCCTCCTGCGTTGCCGGATCGAGCGCCAGCAGATAGAGCGCCCAGAACAACGCGGTCGCGGTGGTCTCGTGGCCGGCGAGAATCATGGTCGCGACTTCATCGCCGAGTTGCGCGTCGGTGAAGGCCGCGCCGGTCTCGGGATCACGCGCCGCACCCATCAGGTCGAACAGATCGCGCGGAGGGGCGCCGTCGGTCTTTCCCGCGGCGCGGCGCTCGGCCATCAGCATGCCGACAAAAGCCGTCCAGCGCTTGCGGAAGCGGGCGCGGGAGAAATCCTGCGGGCTCGGCCAGCTCAACGGCAGCAGCAGGTCGAGAAAATGCGGCCGCGCCAGCTTCCCGCCATACTCCATCACGAAATCACGCAAGGCGGCACCGTGGCGATCCATCCCGAACGAGAACATGGTGCGGCCGGCGATCTCGAGCGTCATCCGCTGCATCGCCTCGCGCAGGTCGACCGGCGCATGGCTGGCAGCCCTGAGCTTGGCGATCGCCTCGTCGGTCGCCGCCAGCATGTGCGGCACCAGCGGCGACACCGCGCGCGGTGAGAACGCCGGCGCGAGTGTTCGGCGCTGGTATTTCCATGCACGCCCCTCGGCGGTCAGCAACCCACCGCCGACCAGCGGTCGCAGCACCCGGAAGCCGACCGGCGTGCGGGTATAATTCTCGTAATTGTCGATCAGCACATGGCGGATCGCATCCGGCTGGTTGAGGATGAAGCTGTTGCGGCCGAAGAATCGGCCGCAGATGATATCCTCTTCGTAAGCGCGCTGGCCCCAGCTCCCGATCACGCTTTGGCGGATCGCCTTCATCCGCCCTAGCGCCGTCATGTCGTCGGGCGCGCGCGGCGGACTCGGCGGCACCAGCGGCGCCCGCGTGACTGGCATGTCGTAGGCTTCGGCTATGCTCATCAATGCCACTTTCGTAGCCCGGATGAGCGAAGCGATATCCGGGACAATGCCAAAGCCCGCCTATCGCTGCGCTCGTGCGGGCTGCAACCTCATCTATGCATCCAATCCCGGCACCACAAAGGCCGGGCATCGGTAAACAGCTAATAAGTCAGCTCGGCCACCGCCATCCGGTTTTCCGACGCCGGCCAGGCCCGGGCCACGATCCGCTCCTGGTTGAACAGCGCCACCACGGGGCGGCCGGCCTCCGCGGCCGGCAACAGCAGGGTGGTCACCGAATCGGTCGGCACCCCCGGCTTCACGTCCTTGGGCTCCTTGCCGTCGAGCAGCACCACATCGCGCGGCAGGCCGAAATAGCCCCGCGGCCGTGACATCAGCACCACCGCACCGGCGCCGGCATCGGCCGCCCCCAGCGGACGCGCCGCGCGCAGATGCACGATGTCGGAGGAGCGCGGGAACGGCGAGCGGTTGAAATGCGTGGTGGTCGAGCCTGCGGCGGTCAGCACGATTTCAAGATACCAGGTGGGATCGACCTGCGCCGGACCCCAGCGGCCGTCGGCGGCGGTCTGGGAGGAATGAATCGGCCCGCCGCTGCGTTCGCCGGTCTCGGCGGAAACGCGATAGACGTCGACCGATGCACCGGACACCGGGCGGTTGGTTTGAACGCCGCCGGGCGTGCCCGTCACCAGCCCGCTCAATTTGACTTGCGCTTCCGGCACGATATCGAGATGCGACGGTTCGCGGCCGGCGATGAATTTGTAGATCTCGCGGAACGCGCGCGGATGGTACGCGGTCTCGCGGTGATCGATCGCGCCAAGCACGAGATTGGTCGCGCCTTTCAGCGCCGGACCTTCCGCCGTCACGCCGGTTGGCGTGCCCGGTTTACCGACGAAGCGGCCATCGGCTTGCGCGAATTTATCGATGCCGTCGCTGCGCAGCGTGAGGAATGCGGTACCCGCCGTGACTTCGTTTTCGCCTTCGTTCAAACCGCGCAGGAACGGGCCGCGGCCGTTGAATTCGCCGCCGAGGCCGTCGTCCCAATCATAGACGCCGTGGTTGGGAACACCGCACAGCACCGCGTGGCTGACGTCACCACCGCCGCCGTTCTTGATGATGTTGCGGATCGGATTGCCGCCGCGCGAATTGCCGACCAGTGCGACCCGCGGCGCCCCGGTCCGACGCTTCAGTTCCTTGATCGCCTCGGTGAGCTCGCGGCGCTGGTCCTCGGTCGACGAGCGGTTGGCCTGCTCCACCTTGTCGTCGCTGCGCGCCAACGGATCGGTGAAATTGATCGCGAACATCCGCTCGCGCGGCACGCCGTTCGATTCCATCCGCCACAGCGAGGTGATCCAGAGTGCGGCATGATCGCCATTGCCGTGCACGAACAAAACCGGCGGGATCTCCGCGGCGGCAGGCACGGAAGGCGCGGTCTGCGCCAGCGCCTCAATTCCGAACGGGCCGGCCAGCAAGGGTAGCGCACCGGCAGTTTTCAGGATCGATCGCCGCGACAGCCTCATTTTCTAGCCTCCCGTTACTTTTCAGTACTTTAGCTGTGCCCCGACACCCCCGATAGCGGCCTGACGGCTGGACAGGGCGGGGTTTTCGCAGGCATCACTTTAAATTCAAATGGAATCAAGCCGGTGACAGAAGGACAGGCGGAACGGACCATGACCGACCAGCCGAAGCGCTCGCGTTTTGCCACCGACAGCATCGCGGCGCCTCTGCGGCATGCGGTGTTCCGGCGGATCTGGCTCGCCAGCCTCGTTTCCAACCTCGGAATCTTGATTCAGGGCGTCGGCGCGGCCTGGGCGATGACGCAGATGACGTCCTCGGCCGACAAGGTCGCATTGGTGCAGACCGCGCTGATGCTCCCGATCATGCTGATCTCGATGCCGGCCGGCGCCATCGCCGACATGCACGACCGGCGCATCGTGGCGCTGGTCTCGCTGTCGATCGCACTGGTCGGCGCCACCGCGTTGACGGTGCTGGCGTGGCTCAACCTCGTCACCCCGAACGTGCTGCTGGCGCTGTGCTTCATCGTCGGCAGCGGCATGGCGCTGTTCGGACCGGCCTGGCAGGCCTCGGTCAGCGAGCAGGTGCCGGCGGAAACGCTGCCGCAGGCGGTCGCGCTCAACGGCATCAGCTACAACATCGCGCGAAGCTTTGGCCCGGCGGTCGGCGGCATCGTGGTCGCAACCGCCGGCGCGGTCGCGGCGTTCGCGGTCAATGCGGTGCTTTATCTGCCGCTGATGGTCGTGCTGTTCCTGTGGAACCGGACCCATGAACCATCGCGCCTGCCGCGCGAGCGGCTCAACCGAGCCATGGTCTCCGGTGCGCGCTACATCGCCAATTCGCCGTCGATCCGCATCGTGCTGATACGAACTTTGGTCACCGGCCTGATCGGCGGTTCGGTCTCGGCGCTGATGCCGCTGGTCGCACGCGACCTCTTGCATGGCGGCGCGCAAACCTACGGCATCATGCTGGGCGCCTTCGGCATGGGCGCCGTGATCGGCGCACTCAATATCACCGAAGTGCGCAAACGCCTGAGCGGCGAGGCTGCGGTGCGCGCCTGCGCCATCTCGATGGCGGGTGCGATTGCCGCGGTGGCGTTCAGCAAGAGCGCGGTGCTGACCGCAATAGCCCTGGTGCTTGCCGGCGGCGTGTGGATGCTGGCGGTCGCCTTGTTCAATATCGGCGTGCAGCTCTCGGCGCCGCGCTGGGTCGCGGGCCGCTCGCTGGCGGCATTCCAGGCCGCGATCGCCGGCGGCATTGCGGTCGGAAGCTGGGGCTGGGGCCATCTCACTGATTACGCCGGGGTCGAGACTGCCTTGCTGGTTTCCGCAGGGCTGATGCTGCTGTCGCCGATCCTCGGCATCTGGCTGCGGATGCCGCCGGTCGGCGCACGCAACGAAGCTGCCAGCGAAGTGCTGGCCGATCCCGAAGTGCGGCTGTCGCTGACGGGACGCAGCGGGCCACTGGTGGTCGAGATCGAATATCGGGTGGCGCAGGACAACGCCCGGCTGTTCCACAATGTGATGCAGGAAGTGCAGCTCAGCCGCCAGCGCAACGGCGCCTATGGCTGGTCGATCGCGCGCGACATCGCTGATCCCGAATTATGGACCGAACGCTACCACTGTCCGACCTGGATGGATTATCTGCGCCAGCGCAACCGCGCGACGCAATCCGAACGCGCGTTGCACCAGCGCGCGATCGACTTTCATCTCGGACCCGAGCCGATCCGCGTGCGCCGCATGCTGGAGCGTCCATTCGGATCGGTGCGGTGGAAAGAAGATACGCCCGATCGCGCTGCCAACGAAATGTTGCCGGTCGCAACCGCGGCGGGGAGTAGTACGTAGTCGTCATTCCGGGATGGTCCGAAGGACCAGACCGCAGGTGCGCAATTGCGCACCGGGGAATCTCGAGATTCCGGGTTCGACACTTCGTGTCGCCCCGGAATGACCAGGGATGATTACCGGCCGTGGCTGGCCAGCATTTGCTGACAGGCCTTGCTGATGCGGGCGCGGTTCTGCTGCAGGCACGCCAGTACGATCTGGTCGCCGTCATTCATCTGGGCGCGGCAAAACCGCGAGACGTCGCGGGCACAGGCGTCTTGGCCCTGCTGCGCCGAAGCGGCTGACACCATCAGAACCAAGGGAATAACGAAAAGAAGTCTGGTCATCTTATTTGCCTTCACACAGCAATAAACGCGGGTCCACGCCTTCTATCGCGTTTTCGGGCGAAAGCCAGCCGGGATAGAAACGGTTTGGCGCGGAAAAACGGCGCCTCAGAAATGAAGAAACGCCTGCGTCGCATCGACGCAAGCGTTTCTTGGAGAGCCGAAAGCCTTTCAGATTGCCTGCAGATTACTGCGCGGCGACCTTGGACTTCTGCGCGGCGAAATCGCGGTCCATCACGGTGCGGCAACCGGTGGACAGGCTGGAGCGATTCTTGACCATGCAGGCGGTGATCTTCGGAATGTTCGGGATTTCGGAGCTGCAGAGGCGGAAAGCATCGCCGGTGCACTGCGAGCGGGCGTCTTCGCTGAAGGCGTAGCTCGCGGTCGAAGTAACAGCGGAAAGCGAAGCGGCAACGGCCAGCACGACACTGACGTTGCGAACGGTGTTCATGAAGAAAGCGGTCATTTTCGGCTCCCATTGGCGCCGCGTCCGCGGGGCCCGTTGTTGATGACCGACCATGCACCGGACCCGCCGATCCGACTGTGATGTTCCTCACACAGAGATAAGGCCCTAATTTTCCTGACCGAACGGCGCCGTGTTGGGGCGGCGTTAAGACCTTGTTCGCATTAATGGCCCGTTGCGTGTGTGTGCCCTGTTGAGTGGAAAGTGTAGCGATGCGTAATGCGTTCGGCCTGATGCTGGCCAGTGTTGTTTCGGCGGTTGTAATCGCCGGTGTTTGGTTCTGGACTTCCTCGCCGCGTGCCGATGCAGCGGCACCTCAAACCGTCGCCGCCCGCAAGGCCGAGCCGTTGCCGGCCGCGGCCGTCAAGCCGAAGGACGACGTCGAGGTAACGGCTTCGCTGTCGAAGCCGGCCACGCCGCCAGCACCGCCGGTGCCTGTGGCCGCAAAAGCCGTTTGCGCCAATCCCGATGCGCTCGGCGTCAGCCGTACCGTGATCATCGACACGACGGGCGGGCCGGGCTTCGGCTTCCTGCAATACAAGCAATTCGATTTCCTGACCGAGAAGGAGGTCGTGCTGACCTTCGATGACGGTCCGTGGCCGACCACGCCTGCGGTGCTGAAGGCGCTGGCGGACGAATGCGTCAAGGCGGTGTTCTTCCCGGTCGGCAAGCACACCACCTATCACCCGGAAATCCTCCGCCAGGTTTTCGTAGCCGGCCACACTGTCGGCTCGCACACCTGGTCGCACGCGCATCTCGACGGCAAGAAGATGACGGAGGCGCAGGTCAAGGAAGAGATCGAGAAGGGCTTCAGCGCCGTGAGGATGGCGATCGGCGCTGCTCCCGCGCCGTTCTTCCGCTTCCCCGGACTCGGACACACCCAACCCGCGCTGACCTATCTCGGCACGCGAAACATCTCGATGTTCTCGGTCGACGTCGATTCCAACGACTTCAAATCCTCCGGCCCCGACCAGGTCATCTCGAACGTCATGACCAAGCTCGACAAGCAGGGCAAGGGCGTCATCCTGCTGCACGATCTGCAGAAGCACACCGCGACGGCGTTGCCGACGCTGCTTCGCCGCCTCAAGGCCGGCGGCTACAAGGTCGTGCTGATGAAAGCCAAGGTGCAACTCGAAACCATGGCCGAGTACGATGCGATGCTGGTCAAGGACCTCAAGGTCCCGACCGTCGCGAGCCGTCCGATCAGCAGCGTGGTGCAGACGGCTCAGGATTAAGCGATAGCGGCGGCGACGCCAACGCAGGCACGCCACAAACAGCAACGCGCCCCCGGATCGATCCAGGGGCGCGTTTTGCTTTTGCGGAATTACCAGTAGATGCCGCGCCGATGCAGCGCGTTGATGATGCGCCGTTCGGTCCAGTAGCGCTTGCTGCGGGGCCTGTCGTACCGCGGACCATCGTCATATGGCCGGCGCGAGTCCGTGTAACGGGGTTCGTCCTTGTATTTCGGTTCATCCCGATATCGCGGCTCTTCCTTATACCGTGGTTCGTCCTTGTATCGCGGCTCTTCCTTGTAGCGCGGTTCGTCCCGGTAGCGTTCGGGCTTGGTTTCGACGATCGCCGGCCGCTCGACATATCGCGGAGCCTCGGCCTTTGGGACGTCAGCGGCGCGCGGGGCTTCGGCCTTCGGCGGTTCGGCCGCTTCGGCAATTTGCGGCGGTACATTGGTCTTGGCAGGTGCGGCGGTCGTCTGGCTATCGCTGCCAGCGAGCGAGAGGCTTCGGCTATCCGCTCCGTGCGCGGTTGCGGATGCCAAAACGAAACCGGCGATCAGAATGAGTTTGCGCATGTTGCGTCTCCCGTGTTGATGGCCGGAAACTAGGCGAGACCGGCGGATCGTTATGTGAGATGAGTCACACACGCCTGTTTGGTTGGATCGGGCATCGCCGATCAAGCGGCGCCCGCGGTGCCGCGTCAGACCCGATCCTTGGCGGTCGTCAGGGAGGCGCGTCGGCGCAGCGCCCACCGCGGCTTTATCTTCCCAGCCGCAGCGTCTAAGCTTTGATTGGGCTTGGGGCACTTCTGTATGCGTATCTTCTGGCGAGCGATCGCCGCTGCGTTCATATCTTTGTCAGTTACTTCCATCGTCTTCGCTGCGGGCGAGGTCGAACGATATGAACCCGAGATCGACATGTTCGCGTCGATGACCGGCAAGTGCGGCACGCTGAAGATTGCGGAACGCGACTTCGTCTGCACCTCGATCGCTTTTTCACACAGTCCCGGAGGGCGATCCGGATTCACCGTCCCCCTGAACGATCCTGACGATGCCAGTCACATCGTCACGTTTTCGGGCGAGAACAGCAAGCGCGAGCAGGACAATCAGTATGAGCTGTCGATCGACCGGATGCTGGTGAAGTCCAAGGACAGACCCAAGGTCGATGGGCTGCCGCTACCGACCGTCGAGCCCGCGGCTGGCGCTTGCAAGCAGATCGGAAATTTTGCACAGCAGAAGGTGTCGAGCGTCGCTTGCACCGCCACCGCCGCAAGCGGGAAGAAGTATGATTTCCAATTTGAATCGGATGGCTCACCCATCAAGGTGAGGACGATCAGGGTAGCCGATCGCACCGCTGAAGAGCAGCGCACCAAGGTGCTCGCCGCGCACATCGAACAGCTCAAATGCCGACAACTGGCCATCGTTCAGGGCATTCTGCCCCGCGATCGCACCGCCTTCATTCTTCAGTGCATGGAAGAATAATCATGAGCCCGGGAAACGCGATCGGACCATTGGCGCGATGGCCATCAATTCGCTGGGCCCTGCTCGGCCTAACGGTGATCGTCGCCGCTGGCTACGCACTCAATCGCGGCGTCCTGGTCGGATCCAGGATCGAAACCGCACGGCTCAGCGACGCCTATCCGGTGCCGTTTTACAAGAAGCACTGCAGCTATTTGTTCTTCACCGGCGTCCAGCAGGTCTGGACCAGCGCGGAATCGACGCGGGAAGAAGCCGAACAAAGCTCATGCGCACCGTTGAAAAACGAACCCGTCATTCACCGGCGGCGGAAGCCTTCGCCGCCGTGACGGAAATTGCGCTCCAGCGCGAGTGCACGATCGGGAGAAACTGGTGCCGCAAACAGGACTCGAACCTGTGACCCCGTCATTACGAATGACGTGCTCTACCAACTGAGCTATTGCGGCGGACCAGACGCAGCGTTCGGCGCTTGCCTGACAACGCGTGCCACCTGATATCGGGCAGCGCCGGCCTTGGCAAGAAAAACGCTGATCCCCGCGAAGCTATTCCCCGCCCCAGCGCGACAAAAATCCGCGCCAGCCGCCGGCCTGGGCCTTAGGCGGGGGGCCGATTTGCTGGGCGAATTCGTCCGGCGGGCCGTCATCGTCGATTCCGGGGTCATCCGGCGCCCGAACGATGGGAATCACGGCCGGAATCGGCGTCGGAACCGCCTTTGGAATGTCCTGGCGGCTGCGGAACAAGGGTGGTGCTGCGACGGGCGCCGGCTGGGCCGGTGGCGGCGCTGGCTCGGCCGCGGGGACCGGTTCCGGTTCGACCTCGGCGGCGGGCGGCGCGTTGTCTTGGGCGGCAGTAGGGGCTGCCGCAGCGGCAGGTTCAACCGCTTCGGCTTCAACCGGGGTCGTGGCCGGAGCCGGAGTCGGGGCGGGAACCGGCGGCTCGAGCACGACCGTGCGGCGCGGCGTCGCCAGCATCGCCTCTTCGAATGGCGAGGCTTCGATGGTGTCCCTCCTGTCGGACGGCAAGGCTGCGACCGGGGTCTGCCATTGGAAGGCGTCGAGGCGGCCCGTGACGGGCGAAACCGGCCGCCAGCGGTCGCTGACATAACCATCCGCGGTCCAGGCCGGATCATGCAGCGCGCGCACGGCGCGCAAGGTCCACGCCCGGGCGCGGCCGCTGTCGCCATGTTCGGTGCGCTCGATCTCCGCCATCAGCAGCGCGACCCGCTGCGTCGGTGCGGCGACGAACGGCGCCAACGCTTCGCGCGCCTTGGTGAATTCCGACGCGTCGATCGCGGCGCGCGCAATCGCGAGCGCGCCCTCGATATGGCCGGGCGCTTTCGCCGCCAGCGTCTCGACCCGCACCAGCCGCTGGCGCGCGGCATCGCCGAGCTTCACATGCGCATAGGCATCCGCCAGATCCGGATGCGGCTGCGCCAGCCACGCGGTTTCGACAATGCGCATCGAACGCCGCACCTGATGCGCCTCGCTTTCGAACTTGCTGGCGAGTACCGCCGCCGGCACTAAAGTCGGCGCCAGCTTGATTGCTTCCATCGCGCTCTCGCGCGCCAGATCGCGATCGACCTTCTCCAGTTCCAGCGCCCGCGCCGTCAGCAGCACGCCGCGCTGCCGGCGATAGGTCGCCTTGTCGATCAGCCCGGACGACTGGTTGTTGTCGAGAATACCGAGCGCACCGTTCCAGTCGCCCTTGGCGCAGCAGAACCCGAGCACGGCATGCGACGCCCATGACGATGACGGCGAAACTTTCAGCGCTTCTTCCGCGACCATCACGGCGGCGACGGGATCATCGGCGCGCTGCGCCTCGATGAACAGGCCGCGCAGGCCAAGCAGCCTGGTATCCTCACGCTCGGCCATGGCGCGGAAGGCGCGTTGCGCGCCGGCCTGGTTGCCATCGAGCTGCGCCGATTGCGCTTCCAGCAGCAGCGCCAGCGGATCCTGCGCCGCGTGCCGCCGCGCGACGTCGGCATGGCCACGGGCGGCGGTGGCATCGCCGTGTCCGATCGCGAGCAAGCCTTGCGTGATCGCGTGACGGCCGCGAGCGTGGCGCTTCTCGCGCCGATTGCGCCGGACGCGTGCCGGCGTGCGCCACAGGCCGCGCAGGATCGCCCACAGCATGACGGCCGCGACGACAACGATGCCGATCCCGAGCACGAACCTCGGCAGCGTGGTCGAGATCTTCAGATTGCCCGACACCAGCACGACGTCGCCGGGCTGTTCGGCTACCCACGACGCGCCGGCAGCACCCAGCGCGATCAAAATCAGAAACAGAATGATCCGGATCATCGAATTCCCTATTGCGCCGGTTTGGCGAGTACCGCCATGGCGTCGGTCGCGAATTGACGTGAGGCTGCCAGCGCCGCATCGCGCGCGTCGGCCTTGTCGAGCCATGCTTGCGCCGCCGTGCGATCGGCCGGCGCCAGCGTCTTCAATTCGCGCCTGGCTTCATTGAAATCGTTGCGCAGTGCCGCTGCCGTCATCCGCGCCACCACGGCACCGCGATCGCTGCCCGAGGCGTCGGTGCGCTCGATCTTGACCAGTTTGGCAGCGCCCGCCTGCAACCGTTCGACGACGCCCGAACCGGCCGTGGATATATCCGGCGGCGCGGAAGGCGACAGTTTCGGCACCAGCGTCAGCAATTCGCTCGAGAGCTTGCCGGCGTTCGGGACGCCCGCCGCAGCGAAGGCTTCCAGCGGCTTCAACGCATCCGCATTAGATGCGACCGCCTTGGCCGCCGCGAGCGCTGCCGGATAGGGATCGCCGGTCCGGACGAGAACATCGAGCAGCGCCGCCGCGACGACCCGGCGCAGCGGCAGATCGTCGGCAGGTTTCGGATCGGCCGGCTTGACGTCGGCGATCTTGCTGGCTTGCTGCGCGATCTCGGTGGCCTGCGCCCGAACGGCGGCTTCGATCTTCGCGATCTGTTCGTTGATCCCGGAAAGATCCGGAGCCGGCGTGCCGTCGGCGCGCGGCGCTGATTTCACCTCAGAGATCGCGGAGACAAGTTTTTCGTTCTGCGCGCGCGCGGTTGCGAGTTCAGCGCGCAGCGCGGTGAGCGATTTTTCCAGCGTCTCCATCCGCGCCAGGGCAGCGGGGTCGACTACCGGTACTGCAGGTTTGCTGATTTTGGTTTCCAGGCCCGCGATGCGCCCGGTGAGATCGTCGATCGCGGCGGCGTTGAGCTGCGGCGCAGGCGGTGCGGCCGGTTGAATGGCGGGCCAACCCAGCATCCAGCCGACGCCGATCACGAGCGCGGCGGCCACGGCACCGGAGACAGGTGCGACGATCCAGGGCGAAACCGGCGCTGATATCGGCACCGGTTGAGGCTCCGGCTCAGCCTCAGGCGTCTCGGGCGCGGCTTCGGCTGCCGCGGTTTCGGGCGTCGCGGATTCACTGGCCTTTGCGGTCTCGCTGGTCACTTCGGTCGCTTCGAGATCGATCGTCGGTGGCTCGCGCTTGGGCCGCTCCGATTCGGGCAGTGATCCCTGGTTTTCGGGCCTGTCGTCGACCATCGCAGCGGTTCCCTTAACAGTGAGTGCCAGAACTTAGCAGAATCGGGTCGTCTTATGCCAATCGGGTCCGCAAAGCACGGCTCAATGCCTCGAACAAGGCATTTTCGTCGGCCTGAGCAGCCGCCGTGACCTGCGTCGCGCCGGCATCGCGCAGGACCGCGGCAACGGTGGCGGAAATACAGCATTGCGGCAGCGCCAGCGCGGATATTTCGACGCCGCCCGACCTCGCCGCCTCCAGAAAGGCGCGCGCGCTGCGGCGTGAGTAATGC
>JACDAG010000861.1 GCA_013695565.1 Bradyrhizobium sp. | reverse complement strand
AGATAGAGCGCCTGCCCCGGCAGATTCGGCAGCGGCTGCTTTGAATTGATCTGCGCGCGGCGCTGACCCAGGATCGCCTCGAAGCTTTTGACGGCGTCATTGTATGCCTGGAGTGCGTCCGACTGCTGCTTCGTCAGCGCACTCTGTCCCATGGCCGGCGACATGAAACCGAGATTGCCGATGGGGACCGGCGGCGCGAGCAATAACCCGAGCGCAAGAGCCGCCAGCGGCGCAGCGGTACGAATCCTTATTCCCATGGCCGTCTCCAAACGCCCGTCATCCCGGCCGGCGCATGGTCGACCGCAGATCCGATCCGATCGGCATCAACTCGTAAGGCGGCTTCCAGCCCGGCAGTGCGGCAAGACGCTGGCGCCAGGCATCGAGCGCGGGATAGTCCGCCGCGATGTCGAAGCCGGTCTCTTCCGGCGGGTAGTAGACATACCCTGCCAGCGAAAAATCCACGATGGTCGGCTGGTCGCCCAGCATGAAGGCGCGATCCGTCAGGTGCTTGTCGGCAATTGAAAAACTCGACTCCGTACGCCCGCGCAGGAACGCCAGGATCGCCGGATGCACCGGCTCCGGCATGAATGATTTTTGGAACCGGTGCATGGCATGGTTGTTGGTGAACTTATGATTGTCTAACATGATCCAGCGCAAGGCTTCGTAACGCTGGTCTTCGGCGGGCGCGAAATGGCCGGTGGTTTCCGCGAGCCACATCAGGATCGCACCCGACTGCGACATGAACTGTCCATCAACCTCCAGCACCGGGACTTCGCCCATGGCGTTGGTGCCGGCGCGCCAGTTCGGATCGCGGGTCACACCGCCGGCAAAATCGACCCCGACCGGCTCCCAGTCGAGGCCGGCGCAGTTCATATAGAGCGCCAGCTTGTAGGAGTTGCCGGAAGCGCCGATGCAATGCAGCTTGTAGCGCGCCATCAGCTCACGCGAATTTCGGCTGCGCTGCCTGAGCCAGCAAGCGCGCGCGCTCGCTGTTGGGCCACAGCAGCAACAGCCCAAGCAGCCCGGATGCAATCATGATGACCGCATTGATGGTGAAGCCGGTCAGGTAGCCTTCAAGCGGGGTTGCCGCGTGCTTGATCACGCTGCCCATCACCAGCGGCGCCAGGATGCCCGCAAACGTATAGATCGCACCATAGATCGCGATCACGGCGCCGCGCTGCTGCACCGGCGTGAACTCGCCGAGCATCGGCGGGCAGACCACATAGATCGCTCCGCTCAATCCGGTGCCGACCACGAGCACGGCAATCATCAATCCGCCGGGCGCGATATAGAGCATCGTCGAAAGAATCAGCCCGCCGATGATCAGCGGCACCGAGCCCAATACGCCGCGCGCGCCGCGGGTGGTATAGCCCCGCGTCAGCATGACCTGCGAAACCCAGCCCGCGATCAGCACGACCACAGCGCCGAACACCCACGGCAGCACCGAAACCCAGCCGGCATCCTTTTGCGAGAAGCCGAGCCCCTGGACGATGAAGGGCGTGAACCAGGTGAGGCCGAGCGACAGCGCCCAATAGGCGCCGAAGGTCGCCGCACAGCAACCGATGAAGGTCCGCGAGGTCAGGAGCTGGAAATACGGCACGCGGGGATCGGCGGCCGCCATCGCCACCGTCTGCACCAGCGGGCCCTCCTTGCCCATGACCAGCCACGCCACCACCCACATCAGCCCGACCACGCCGAGCGCGCCGAAGGCATAGTGCCAGCTATGATTGACGATGATCCAGTTTAGCGCGGGTACCGCGAGAATCACGCCGAAGGCCGAGCCCTGCGACAGGATCGCGGTCGGCAGCGTGCGCTTCTCGTCGGGAAACCATTTGTAGACCGCATGCGCCGCCACCGAGAACGCCGGCCCCTCGCCGGCGCCGAGAATGATGCGGCAGATCAGCAGCGTCGTGAAGCTGACGGTGCCGACCATCGGAAACTGTGCCACCGACCAGATCACCGCCATCACCAGCAGGACCCAGCGGGTCGGAACGCTGTTGACGACGAAACCGACGATGATGGCCGAGATCGAAAACAGCAGGAAGAACGACGAGCCGAGCTGGCCGAACTGCTCGGCATCGAGCTTCAGCTCGGTCATGATCGGCACGCCGGCCAGACCCACGACGATCTTGTCGGCAAAGTTCACCAGCATGAACAGAAACAAGAGGAAGGTTATTTTCCATGCGCCCTTGGGCGTGGCTTGTTCGGTCATGGCTGGATCCCCAATCTTGTCGCTGCCGACTCTTGCGCGTCCGGCCCGATCGGATGCTAGCCGCGGCATCCCCGGCAAGGCAATTGGCCATTTTGACCGGGAAACGCCTGACCAGAGCCTTATCCGTTCCGATGAATCGGAACGGGGCTCTGGATTCCTAGCTAGTGTCTGTCCATAAACGGATTACGGTCCAATAAACGACTGAGACTATTTGCGGAATTTTGATTTTGGCGACGTTGATCCCGGCGATTTTGGGTATGATTCGTATCGTTCCACCGAAACA
>JACDAG010000819.1 GCA_013695565.1 Bradyrhizobium sp. | reverse complement strand
GCGATCAGCCCATGCAGTCCGCTGGCGAGCGCGGCCGCAGAAATCGGCTCGAGGTACTGATTGGCAAACGAATCGCCCCACAGAATAGCGGATGGCTTGTCTGCGGCCTCCGCGGCGCCGAAACGGCAGTAGGTCTCGGCGGCTTTCTTGATCGAGTTCACATTCCTGAAACACTCGTCGCGCGGCGTGCTGGTCCGTCGCGCCATTTCAGCCGGCAACAAATACTCCGGCAGCCGGCCTGGAAAACCCTTGTTGAGGAAGGCCGTGATGGTGAAGCCGAACAGCAACGCGAACACCACGCCGGCACCCGCGTACAACTGACGTGGCGTCCAGAACTCGCGCCGGATTCGGACCGGTTGCTCGACATAGCGATAGGAGATGGCGCCAAGTGCGATCGACGCCAACGCGATCAGGGCTTTTTGCGCGGCATCGACGTCGTAACCGCGCAGGGATAGCCAACCCAGCGCAAACACCCAGATCGGCCAATGGCAGAGATATATGGAGTACGACCAGTCGCCGATGCGCTGGATCGGGGATAGCCCCAGCAAACTCTTTTCGCCGCCACCCTGCCGCGCCGCGACGATCATGGCCGCTCCCAGGATCGGCAGCAGCGTGAGCCATCCCGGCCATTGCGATTGCGGGATGGGATAAGCGATGCAGCAAGCGACCAGTACCCAGCCTGCGACCGCAACGATCCATGTTTCTAGCCACGACGCGTTCGTAGCGCCGCCCGATCGTCGCCGGATTTCCGCCGCCGCGATCAATCCGCCCGCCAATGGCTCCCAGGCTCGGGCGGGCAAAGAGAAAAATGCCGATCCGGCGGCATCGTGCTGGCTCTGCCACACGCACCAAGCCAATGATGCCGCCGCGACGAGCTGGAATGTCAGCGTCGCTGCGCCGAGGCTCGATTTCGACGCCGATGCCAGCCGCCAAACCAGCCACACGACCAACGGCATCCAGAAATAGAACTGCCACTCGACCGAAAGCGACCACGTATGCAACAGCGGCTTGGTCTGCGCCGCCATGCCAAAATAGCCGCTGTCGGTGCCGAACGCGTTCGACACGAACACCAGCCCGTACAACGCCTGCCGCAGATGCCGCAGATATTCGTCCGGCAAGGTCACGAACCAGCCGACGGCGACAGACACCAGGGTCACGACCGCAAGTGCCGGATAGATCCGGCGCATCCGCGCGGCGACGAAGGCCCAGAACGAAAAACGATCCCGCGACAGGTCGTTCAGCACCTTGCCCGTCATCAGGTAGCCGGTGATGACAAGGAAGACGTCGACGCCGACAAATCCGCCGGCGAAGCCCGGTATCCGCAGGTGATAGCCGAGCACTGACATCACCGACAGCGCCCGCAGCGCGTTGATGTCCAGCCGGAAGGCGTCTCCACCGATAGGCTCGCTTGTCGCCTTCAATCAGCCCCCCGACGCCTGTTTCTGCTCGCCTGTATCAGTCCTGATAGCATATCAGCGTGGTTGGTCGGCCGCGCTGGACCGGAATGGGCGACGAAAAGCCTGCTTTTCTGCCCCGCGAGGCCCGCCGGCCGCTCGCCACTTGCGACATTGGAGGCTAGTGTTTCCAGCCGAATCGACCCTGAGACACGAGGCTTCACTTCATGACCATCCGCCTGCATCGCGGCGATCTGCCGGATCTTTCCCGCTACACGGATTCGGTGGCGATCGATACCGAGACCATGGGACTCAATCCGCATCGCGACCGGCTCTGCGTGGTGCAGATGTCGAACGGCGACGGCACCGCCGACGTGATCCAGATCCCCAAGGATTACGGCAAGGGCCACAGCGACGCGCCGAACCTGAAGGCGCTGCTCGCCAATCCCGGGATCACCAAGATCTTCCACTTCGCCCGCTTCGATCTCGCCGCGCTGTACAACGCCTTCGGGGTGATGCCGCAGCCGGTCTACTGCACCAAGATCGCCTCGCGGCTGATCCGCACCTATACCGACCGGCATGGCCTGAAGGATCTGGTGCGCGAGGTGCTCAATATCGACCTGTCGAAACAGCAGCAGTCGAGCGACTGGGGCTCGGCCAGCCTCAGCGAGGCCCAGCTCGCCTACGCGGCCTCCGATGTGCTGCATCTGCACGGCCTGCGCGAACGGCTCAACAC
>JACDAG010000731.1 GCA_013695565.1 Bradyrhizobium sp. | reverse complement strand
CCTCGAAGGCGTGCCGCCGGCGATGATCGAGAACTGCGCCAAGATGGCCGGCATGCCGGTCGGCCCGCTGTCGCTGTCGGACGAGGTCGCGCTCGACCTCGGGCTCAAGGTAATGAAGGCGACCGAGGCCGATCTCGGGCCGAATTCCATCAACCCGGATCAGAAGAAGCTGATGGTGGAGATGGTGGAGAAACAAGGCCGTCTCGGCCGCAAGAACAGCAAGGGCTTTTACGATTATCCCGAAAAGGGCAAGGGCCAGAAGAGCCTGTGGGCCGGCCTTGCCGACCTGCAGCCGAAGAAGCTCGATCCCGACACGCTCGACATCGAGGAACTGAAGCAGCGCTTTCTGGTGGTGCAGGCGGTGGAAGCCGCGCGCACGGTCGAGGATCACGTCATCACCGACATGCGCGAGGCGGACGTCGGCTCGATCCTCGGCTTCGGCTTTGCGCCGTTCACCGGCGGCACGCTGTCCTATATCGATTTCATGGGCACCAAGAAGTTCGTCGCGCTCTGTCACAAGCTGGAAGCCAAATACGGCTCCCGCTTCACGCCGCCAAAACTGCTGGTGGAGATGGCGGCCAAGGGCGAGACGTTCTATGGGCGCTTCCCGCCGAAGAAGCTGGCGGCGGCGTAACGCGGCGGCGCAAAATCTATCGTCGTCCCTGCGAACGCAGGGACCCTTAGCCACAGGTAGGGGATTGGTTCGGAAGGTATATGCCCTGTGCACAACCGATAGATCACGCTGTATGGGTCCCTGCGTTCGCAGGGACGACGATGTGAAGATATTTCGTACAAACAAAAAAGGCCGGATCATCGATCCGGCCCTTTCTCATTCCATTATCAAAAACGCTTACGCGGCCTTCAGCAGACCTTCCTTGGTCAGCGCTTCCTGCACCTTCGGGCGCGCGCCGACGCGGGCCTTGTAGGCCATGAGGTTCGGCAATCCCGAGAGATCGAATTTCAGGCGATCGGCCCAGGACAGCATTGTGAACAGATAGGCGTCCGCAACCGTGAACTGCTTGCCCATCACATAGTCGTGGCCGGCCAGTGCGCTCTCGACATATTTGAACTTGCCCATGACGCGGTCCTTGAAGAACGCCTTGGCGTCGTCGGCCAGCACAGGCGAGAACATCGGGCCGAAATTCTTGTGCAGCTCGGTGGTGATGAAGTTGAGCCACTCCAGGAGCTTGTAGCGCTCGGCGCTGTCGCGGGCCGGGGCGAGGTTCTTGGCCGCGACCTTGTCGGCGATCATCTGGATGATGACCGGGCCTTCGGTCACGATCTCGCCTGAGTCCAACTCCAGCGCCGGTACCTGGCCCTTTGGATTGACCTTGAGGAAGTCATCGCCATTCTCGAGCTTCTTGGCGCGGACATCGACCTTGACCAGATCGTAGGGGAGGCCGGCCTCCAGCAGCGCGATATGGGGGGACAGCGAGCAGGCGCCCGGCGAATAATACAATTTCATTGGATTTTCTCCCTTTTAGGGCTCTCGCCCCTTTTGCAGTTCTTGTTCCGCCTTGCGGAAGTCATGGCATCAGAAGTCTTGGCATTAAGAAGTCTTGGCATTAACCGGTGGCATGACTAAATGCATCTGCATGAAATAGTCAAGATTGATGCAGCTGCATTTAGTGCGGTACACTGATCTGTGACAGGTATGGACTAGACCATGAAACGCAAACCATCGACCGAGGCGACCAACGCCTGGATCCGCCTGATGCGGGTGCAGAGCCGGGTGCTCGATGCCGTCGAACAGGATTTGAAGAAGGCCGGCTTCCCGCCGCTCGCCTGGTATGACGCGCTGCTCGAATTGTCGCGCGCGCCGTCCGGCGAGATGCGTCCCGTCGAGCTGGAGAAGCAGATGCTGATCCCGCAATATTCCACCTCGCGCCTGATCGACCGGCTGGTCGATGAAGGGCTGGCGGCGCGCCGCGAATGCAAGATCGACAAGCGCGGCCAGTTCGTCGAGATCAGCGAAGCCGGGCGTGAGCTACAGAAGAAAATGTGGAATGCGTATTCGGCGGCGATCGAAAAACACGTCGGTTCGAAATTGTCAGATACCGACGCCATGAAGCTCTGCGGTCTGCTCGACCGGCTGGGCTGCTCCTGCAACGAAGTCAAGGCGGCCGCCGCACGAGACGGCGTTCCCGCCCGATGATCCGCCTGCTATCTTTCGCATCTGCGGACAGTGCTGTCCGCAACCCCTTCAGCCACACGGCGCGTTCGGTCGAATCGCCAAAGATCCGGATTTTTTATGGCGCGTGACCAAATCGATATGACGCCGTTGCAATCGCGCGACGAACTCGTGGCGTGGCTGGCGGCCGGCGTAAAGCCGCCTTCCGAATTCCGCATCGGCACCGAGCACGAGAAAACCCCGTTCACGCTCGAGGGCCGTCACCCCGTGCCGTATGAAGGTGCGCGCGGCATCGGCGCGCTGCTGGAGGGCATGCAGCTCCTGCTCGGCTGGGAGCCGATCATGGAGCGCGGCAACATCATCGGGCTCTACGACGTCACCGGCGGCGGCGCGATTTCGCTGGAGCCGGGCGGACAGTTCGAATTGTCGGGCGCGCCGGTCGAGACCGTGCACCAGACCCAGTCGGAGCTGATGGCGCATCTGGCGCAGGTGCGCGAGATCGCAACCCCGCTCGGCATCGGCTTTCTCGGCCTCGGCATGACACCGTCCTGGTCGCGGTCGCAGATTCCGGTGATGCCGAAGGGCCGCTACAAGATCATGACCAATTACATGCCGAAGGTCGGCCAATACGGCCTCGACATGATGTACCGGACCTGCACGGTGCAGACCAATCTCGACTTCTCCTCCGAAGCCGACATGGTCAAGAAGCTGCGCGTCTCGGTGGCGCTGCAGCCGATCGCGACCGCGTTGTTCGCCAATTCGCCGTTCACCGAAGGCAAGCCCAACGGTTTCCTGTCGTTCCGCTCCGAGATCTGGCGCGACACCGACAACGCGCGCTCCGGCATGATCCCGTGGGCGTTCGAGGACGGCATGGGATTTGAGCGCTGGGTCGACTATGCGCTCGACGTGCCCATGTATTTCGTCAAGCGCGGTGACACTTATATCGATGTGTCGGGCTCGTCGTTCCGCGCCTTCTTCGACGGCAAGAATGATGCGTTCCCCGGCGAGCGGCCGACGCTGTCGGACTGGGCCAATCACCTTTCGACGATCTTTCCGGAAGTGCGGCTGAAGCGTTACCTGGAAATGCGCGGCGCCGACGGCGTGCCGTGGGGACGGCTGCCGGCGTTGCCGGCATTCTGGGTCGGCCTCTTGTATGACGACGACACGCTGGATGCCGCCTGGGACCTCGTCAAGCACTGGACCGCGGCCGAGCGCCAGGCGCTTCGCGACGACGTGCCGCGCTTCGGCTTCAAGGCACGGATCTGCGACCGCTATCTGTTCGAGATCGCGCGCGAATGCGTGAAGCTGGCGCATGCCGGCTTGCGGCGGCGCGGCCGCATCGATCACCTCGGCCGCGACGAGAGCCGCCACCTCGAGCCGCTGGAGCGGATACTCGAATCCGGCCGGACCCCGGCGGAAGAGATGCTGGAGAAATTCAACGGCGCCTGGGGCGGCTCCGTGGAGCCGACCTACAAGGAATACGCTTTCTGATTCAGCGTGTTAGCTCCTGATTGGGCCGTTCATCCGCCGTACAGGTTGATGTCGCTCATATGGCCGTCTTCGGACCACGCGCGCATTCGAAAGCAATTACATGGGGATCGGCCGCCTCCTCAGGGCGTGTTTGGTGACGCTCGCCTTTTTGGCGGCGGTTGCACCTGCGCGCATGGCGCTGGCGCAGGCCAATTTCGACCGGCCCGGCGGTGACTATCTCAGCGCGCCGGTGACTTCGGGCGACCCGGCCGATTGCGCACTGGTATGCGAGCGCGACCGGCGTTGCCGGTCCTGGACCTTCAGCTATCCGACCGACGTGACCAGCGGCGCGGTGTGCTGGCTCAAGAGCAACGTGCCGGCGCGGGTCCAGAATAATTGCTGCGTCTCCGGCGTGCGCGGCGCCGGCGTGGTTGAACCCCGAAACAGCGCGGTCGAAACCTCGATCGACCGCTTCGGCGGCGACTACAAGAATTTCGACGTCAAGAGCGACGACAGCGACGAGGCCTGCAAGGCCGCCTGCACCGCCGACAACAAGTGCCGCGCCTGGACCTATGCGCGGCGCGGCTATGCCGGCAAGGAAGGCCACTGCTTCCTGAAGAAGGACATCAAGCCGCCGCGGCGTAAGGCTGGATTCACGTCCGGCGTGGTGCGGTAGATCTATCCTCCGT
>JACDAG010000949.1 GCA_013695565.1 Bradyrhizobium sp. | reverse complement strand
GGGTGTCGGTCGGCAGCGTCAGGGCCGCCACGTCATCGACGTTCTGGACCAGCAGGACGGGCCCTGGAACCTGGCCCATCGTGCCCTCGACTTCGGGATGGCCGGCATGGCCGATCAGGATCAGGGCCCGGCCCTTCGACATGTACCGTTTGCCCTGATTGTGGACCTTGGTGACGAGCGGGCAGGTGGCGTTGAGCACCGGAAGGCCGCGGGCCGCCGCCTCCTCCTCGACGCTGCGAGCCACGCCATGGGCGCTGAACACGGTCACGGCCAGCGGGGGAACTTCCGACAGATCCTCGACGAAGATCGCGCCCTTGTTTTTCAGGCTTTCGACCACGTATTTGTTATGCACGATCTCGTGGCGCACATAGACCGGTGGGCCGTATTTCTGGAGCGCACGCTCAACGATCTCGATGGCACGCACGACGCCCGCACAAAATCCGCGGGGCTGCGCAAGATAGACTTCCATGGGACGCTCATTACGCAAGTTGCACCAAATTCATTCAATTGCTTCCGTGCAGCCGGCACCACCGGACAGCTGGCCAGATAATTGCAATAACCGCACCACCGGCCTCCGGAGGTAATCCCCCGTTCAAGCACATGGAAGCACAGGGCGTTGTGTCAAAAAATTAGCGGCTAGAAAAGCCGGATCGCACAAGGCCGTGTGCGGCCAAAGATCATATTAGGTATCTAAATACCTGCGTGGCCTTATTCCTCACCGCTTCGTCACTTTCTCGCCCGGAGTGGGAGGCTATATGAGGTTCCTCGACGCCGTTTTGGCCCCGTTTTGCGGCCTCTCCGCGCACCTACCAAAAGTAACCAAGACAAACATTAGATCGACCCAAGATCGACCCAAGTTCGTTCGACCCATGTAGATCGGCCTGTGGAACTCCGCTAGACAGCGGGCGTTTCCGGCAGGCCTCCTTAAGACTTAGAAAGAAATGATGTGCTGACCAGTCTTGTTGTCTCGATTGTTAGAAATTGTACGCGGTTTGCCATACTGGTCGTCATTTCCTCGCTGATCCTTGCGATCGGGGCGGGCGTCTACACGGCCCGCAACTTCTCCATCAATACCGACATCAACAAGCTGATTTCGCCCGAGCTCGACTGGCGCAAGCGCGACAACCAGTTCGAACAGGCGTTCGACCGCGAAAAACTCATTCTCGCCGTCGTCGAGGGGCCGACGCCCGAGCTCACCAGCGCGGCCGCCAAGGCGCTGGCTGACAAGCTCACCGGCGACACCCAGCATTTCGAAGCGGTGCAGCCGCTCGGTTCCGGCGAATTCTTCGAGAAGAATGGGCTGTTGTTCCTGCCGGTGGAGGATGTCGGCAAGGTTACCGGGCAGCTCGAAGCCGCAGCCCCCCTGATCGAGATCATGGCCGGCGATCCCTCGATCCGCGGCCTGACCGGCGCGCTGGAGACCGGCATTGCCGGCATCAAGCGGGGCCAGGTCAAACTCGATAGTACCGAACGGCCCTTCAACCTGATCTCGCAGACGGTCGAGAACATCCTGAGCAAAGGCTCGGCGACGTTCTCCTGGCGCGAACTCGTCAGCGACAAGCCGTTGACCGATTCCGACAAGCGCGCGTTCATCGAGTTCAAGCCGAAGCTCGATTACAACGCGCTCGAGCCCGGCAAGGATGCCACCGACGCCATCCGGGAGGCGGCCAAGGCCCTTAGTTTTGCCGGCGAATATGGGGCGCGCGTGCGGTTGACCGGGCCGGTCCCGATCGCCAATGAGGAATACGCCACCGTTCAGGACGGCGCGATCGTCAACGGCATCGGTACGGTGCTGATCGTTCTGGTGATTCTCTGGATGGCGCTGCACTCGTCGAAGATCATCTTCGCGGTCTTCGTCAACCTGTTCGTCGGCCTTGCCATCACCACGGCGGTTGGTCTGATGATGGTGGGTTCGCTCAACTTGCTGTCGATCGCGTTCGCGGTGCTGTTCGTCGGCCTCGGCGTCGATTTCGGCATCCAGTTCAGCGTCCGCTACCGGTCCGAGCGCTTCAAGAACGACGATCTGCGGCTGGCGCTGGAGAGCGCGGCCAGCCGCTCGGCTGTCCCGCTGTCGCTCGCCGCGATGGCGACCGCCGCCGGTTTCCTCTGCTTCCTGCCGACCGACTATCAAGGCATTTCCGAACTCGGCAAGATCGCCGGCGCCGGCATGCTGGTGGCGTTCATCACCAGCATCACGACGCTGCCGGCGCTGCTGACGCTGCTCAACCCGCCCGGTGAAAACGACGCGGTCGGTTATGCTTTCCTGGCGCCGGTCGATGACTTCCTCGAGCGGCATCGCGTCATCATCATATCAGGTACGATTTTGGTCGCGGTGGCCGGCCTGCCGCTGCTCTATTTCATGAAGTTCGACTTCAACCCGATCAACCTGCGCAATTCGCACGTCGAGTCGATCGCGACCTTCCTCGATCTGCGCAAGGATCCGAACACCGGCGCCAACGCCATCAACGTGATGACGAATTCGGAAGCCGACGCCAAGAAGATCGAGGCGAAGCTGGAGAAGGTGCCGGAAGTGCTGCGCGTGATGTCGCTCGACAGCTTCGTTCCGGAGGACCAGCCGGCCAAGTTGAAGCTGATCGCGCAGGCCGCCAAGGTGGTCGCTCCCGCGCTCAATCCGGACTCCGTCGATGCGGCGCCGACCGATGCGGAGAATGTCGAAGCGCTCAAGAGTTCGGTCGACAGCCTGCGCAAGACCGCCGGCGACGGCAAGAGCCCGGGCGCGGTCGCCGCACGCCGGCTGGCGGACGTACTGTCCAAGCTCGCCGAATCCACGCAAGCGGTCCGCGACAAGGCGCAGAGCATTTTCGTCGTACCTCTCAAGATAACCTTCGACCAGCTCAAGAACACGATGCAGGCCCAGCCCGTCACCCTGAAGACGCTGCCGCCCGAACTCGTGGACGGCTGGAAGACCAAGGATGGCCTGATGCGCGTCGAGGCGCTGCCGAAGGGCGATCCCAACGACAATGATGTGCTGCGCAAGTTTGCCGATGCGGTGCTGGCGGCCGAGCCGAACGCGATCGGCGGGCCGGTCTCGATTCTGAAATCCGGCGACACGGTGGTGCGGGCGTTCATCCACGCCGGCATCTGGGCGCTGATCGTGATCAGCGTGCTGCTCTGGCTGGCGCTGCGACGGGTCACCGACGTGCTGTTGACGCTGGTGCCGCTATTGGTCGCCGGCGCCGTGACCATGGAAATCTGCGTGCTGATCGGGCTGCCGCTGAATTTCGCCAATATCGTCGCGTGGCCGCTGATGCTGGGCATCGGCGTCGCCTTCAAGATTTATTACGTGACGGCATGGCGGTCGGGCAGAACGAACCTGCTGCAGACCAGCCTCACGCGCGCCATCTTCTTCAGCGCGCTGACGACGGCCACGGCTTTCGGAAGCCTGTGGCTGTCCAGTCATCCCGGCACCGCCAGCATGGGTAAATTGCTGGCGCTGTCGCTCGTCACCACGTTGGCCGCGGTGCTGCTGTTTCAGCCCGCGCTAATGGGCAAACCGCGCGATGTCGGGGAGTAGGCAGATATCACCGACCGGGTCGGCGGCGGCCTGTTTCTGGCCGGCGACAGCCTTCGGCGCCGGGTTAACCGCACCCGTGGTCTTCGGTGCGCCAGCTGCTGCCGGCGAGCCAGGCGCGGGCGTCAGACCGGGGGCCGTCGCCGAGGCGCCCGCCTTCGGCGCGGCAGGATTTTTGGGCGCGCCCTTGGCCATGCTGTTGGATGGGCTGGAAGGAATCGGGGGTCCGACGCGGGTCCAGGTTTCGCCGCCGCACAGGAAGCCCAGCACGCAGCCTTGAATCTCGAGCTGGTCGGACCCGATCGGCTTGATGGTGGAACTGTAAAGCTGGCCATCCTTGGCGTTGTAGACCTGGCCTTCCCACGCATCGACACCGGGCTTCTTCTTCATGTCGATCAGGATCGGCATGCCGAGCGTCGGTCGGCTCTGCTTGGCGGCATCGGGATTATGCGTATCCCGGCCACCGGGCGTCTTCTCCCAGGAGACCGCGCCCCAGATATTGCCGTTGCATTGTGCGACCCGAATGTTGGCGACGCCGTCGGCTACTTTCCAGTCACCGGTGGGGTCGGCGGCCAGCGCGGAGGTGACACCTGTGGCCAAAATGAATCCGGAAATAACTATTGTACGCGCGATAGTTCTTGGGCAGTGCAACATGGTTCAAACCTATGCTTAAGTAGATGATCGAAGCGGGGTCAAAACGCCGCATTGAGCGTTTTCAGTTGACGAAATGACCATCAACCGACGTATGTAGCGAATGCTAAGTTCAAATCTAGACGTTTCCGAGATGTTTGTGGAGCATCAGGCGCAACGCAGTTCCATGCATGCGCGCTATTTGAATGAGCAGCTTGTCCGCGTGCTCAAAACCATTGGCTACGATGTCGGTTTTCAGAAGGGGCAAGGCCAATACCTGTTCGATCGTGACGGGGCGAAGTATCTCGATCTACTGAGTGGTTTTGGCGTTTTTGCGATTGGCCGCAATCATCCGGCGCTGCGCCATGCCCTGAAAAGCGTCCTCGACAGCGATTTCCCGAATCTGGTGCAGCTGGACGTCTCCACCCTGGCCGGTGTGCTGGCGGAACGCCTGCTCGAACATGTTCCATATCTGGACAAGGTGTTTTTCGCCAATTCGGGCGCCGAAACCGTCGAAGCCGCGATCAAATTCGCCCGTGGCGCCACCGGCCGGCCCGGCATCGTCTCCTGTTCTCATTCCTTTCACGGACTGTCCTACGGCGCCTTGTCGCTGATGGACGATTCGAACTTCCGCAGCGGCTTCGAACCGCTGCTGCCGGGCTGCACCCAGATCGCGTTCAACGATCTGGCAGCCCTCGAGCAGGCGCTGTCGTCGCGTCAGGTCGCCGCCTTCATCGTCGAGCCGATCCAGGGCAAGGGCGTCAACCTGCCCACCGACGAGTTTCTGCCGGGCGCGGCGGCGCTGTGCCGCAAATACGGCACGCTGTTCATCGCCGATGAAATCCAGACCGGGATCGGCCGCACCGGCAAGTTCCTGGCGGTCGAACACTGGAATGTCGAACCCGACATGGTGCTGCTGGCGAAGGCGCTGTCGGGCGGACATGTGCCGGTCGGCGCGCTGCTGACGCGCAAGAGCATCTTCGACAAGATATTCAATCAAATGGATCGCGCGGTCGTGCACGGCTCGACCTTTGCGAAAAACGATCTGGCGATGGCGGCCGGTATCGCGACCCTCGAAGTGATGAAGGCCGAAAAGCTGGTCGAGCAGGCGGCGAAACGCGGCGCCGAGCTCCGGCTGGCGCTGACGCGCATGGTGCCCGGCTACGAATTGCTGAAGGAAGTGCGCGGCAAGGGGCTGATGATCGGTATCGAGTTCGGCCCGCCGAAATCGCTGCGGCTGAAAGCTTCCTGGAACGTGCTCGAGACCGCCAACAAGGGCCTGTTCTGCCAGCTCATCACCGTGCCGCTGTTCAAGGATCACAAGATCTTGACGCAGGTGTCCGGTCACGGCAGCCATACCATCAAGCTGCTGCCGCCGCTGGTGATCACCGAAGAAGACTGCAGCTGGATCGCAAAGTCGTTCGACAGCGTGATCGCCTCCAGCCACAAGGTGCCCGGCGCGATCTGGTCGCTCGGCAAGACGCTGGTCGACAACGCCGTACGCAAATCGGCGTAACGCTTCCCTTGTCATTGCGAGGAGCGAAGTGACGAAGCAATCCATTCTTTCTTTTCCGCGGCCAGATGGATTGCTTCGCTGCGCTCGCAATGACGACTTGAGTGGCGGATTGCCTCGAGCGAAGACGGGTCGTGATGAAATCAAAGAGTTTCAACGAACTGGTGCAGGGTCGGGTCAAGACCGACAAGAAATTCGCCGAAGCGCTGCTTCGCGAGGGTATCGACGCGATGCTGAGCGGTGATGTCGACACCGGCAAGACGATCCTGCGCGACTACATCAAGGCGACCGTCGGTTTCGAGAAGCTCGGCGAAGCAACTGGCGCGCCGCCCAAGAGCCTGATCCGCATGTTCGGACCGCGCGGTAATCCGCAGGCGAGAAACCTCTTCAGTGTGATCGGCTACCTGCAAAAGCGCGCGGGCATCAGCCTGCACGTCGCGGGCTAGGCAATCGGGTCTTCGGGTCCATAAATCGTCAATCCGCCCCTGTGATGATGCAGATTCTGTTGACGGTCCCTTGGCATATGCTCTTGTTGAAATCGACCACCTCGGAGCGCGGACTTCCGCTGGGATAGAGATTTTCTGATCGGCCTTTGTGGGCAAGCCTGTTGCGCCTGAGCGGACTTCGCAGCAGGCTGGTCAAAGCAAGCTCTACCAACTCACGGGGTGAGCGAGCAACTACGGCGAGTGGAGCGGCCAGTCCGCTCAATGGTGCTTTTCAAGAAGGAGCATATCTATGCGCATTACCGGCGGCTGTCATTGCGGCGCGATCCGCTACCAGGTGGAAGGCGACCTGATCGTGCATGCGCTGTGTCATTGCGCGGATTGCCGGCGGCACGCCGGCGCGCCGATGGTCGGCTGGGCGATGTACGCCGAAGACGCCGTCAAGGTGACGCAGGGCGAGCCCAAGGTCTACGCGTCGTCCGAACATGGCCGGCGGCATTTTTGCGCCAATTGCGGAACCGGTCTCTTTTATATCAATACCAACATGCTGCCCGGCATCATCGACGTGCAAAGCGGGACGTATGACGATCCCGATGCCGTTCCGGTCACGGTGCACATCCAGGTCGCCGAGCGGGTTAGCTGGATGGAGCGGGCGCACGA
>JACDAG010000615.1 GCA_013695565.1 Bradyrhizobium sp. | reverse complement strand
GTTCAAAACCATGGCGGGGATCGATCTCGTGCATGTGCCTTACCGCAACAGCGGCGAGGCGCGCAGCGGCGTCATCGGCGGCCAGGTGCAGATGATGATCGACGCGGTTCCCGCGATGGCGCCCAATGTCGCGGAAAATCAGGTGCGCGCGCTGGCGACCACCGGCAAGACCCGCTCCACCGTGCTGGCCAATGCGCCGACGGTGATCGAGGCCGGCATCGCCGGTTATGAGGCCACCATCTGGCTTGGATTGATGGCGCCGGCGGGAACGCCGCAGCCGATCATCGAAAAAATCAACGCGGCCGTGAATGCCGCGGTGAAGCGGCCGGATGTCGTCAAGTTGTGGACGCAGCAGGGTGCGGTTCCGATGTCGATGACCCCGGAAGAGTTCGACAAATTCCTGCGCGGCGATATTGTGAAATGGGCAGAAGTCGTCAAGAAATTCGACAAGCCCCAGTAAGAAGTGCCAGCCAAGGGCCGTCCACAATGCCGATCGTTCGATTTCGCCTGAATGGCGTCGAGACGGAGATCGATGCCGATCCCGATCGGTCGCTGCTGGATATCTTGCGCGGGCAACTCGGCATGACCGGGCCGCATTTCGGCTGCGGCGCCGGTGAATGCGGCGCCTGCAATGTCATGGTCGGCGATCGCGCCGTGGCCGCCTGCGATGCGCCGTTATGGTCAGTCGCGGACCAGGACATCACGACCATCGAAGGCTTGGGAAGCCCTGAGCAACCGCATCCATTGCAACTCGCTTTTATCGCCGAGCAGGCCCTGCAATGCGGTTATTGCGTTTCGGGTATCCTCATGAGCGCAGCCGCATTGCTGAAGCGAAATGCTGCACCTACCAGCCGCGAGATCAAGGAAGCGCTCGATGGCAACCTTTGCCGTTGCGGCTCGCACAACCGGATGGTGCGGGCGGTGCTGCGCGCGGCGAACGAGATGGCGAGCGGATGAATCAACCCTCCCCGCCTCCTTCCAAATTGCCGGTCAGCCTCACGGCCAACCCGCGGCTGTCCTCCTGGCTGAAATTCTCGACGCAGGGACAGGTGACGGTTTCGCCGGGCAAGGTGGAAATCGGGCAAGGCATCGTGACAGCCCTGGCGCAGATCGCCGCCGACGAACTCGATATCGATCTTTCCCGCGTGCAGATGGTGCGGGCGTCGACCGCCGTCAGCCCCAACGAGGGTGTCACCTCGGGCAGCCTCTCCGTGCAGCAGTCCGGACGCGCCTTGCGCCATGCCTGCGCCGAGGTGCGTCAGATCTTTCTTCAACTGGCGTCCGAACGGCTGGGTGTGGCGATCGACGCGCTTGACGTCGACGACGGCACCATTACGGGACCAGGCAACGTCACAACCAGCTATTGGGAATTGGCGGACGAGGTCTCGCTCGATCGCGACGCTACACCGGACGCGAAACCGAAACTGGCCACGCGCCGGGCGTTGGCCGGAACCTCGGTGCAGCGGATCGACATCCCCGACAAGGTGTTTGCGAAGGCGCGATTCATCCACGATTGGGCATTGCCGGAAATGCTGCACGGCCGTGTGCTGCGGCCGGTTGATGCGCGTGCGAAACTCGCTGGGCTGAATGATGAAGGCGCACGCGCGATCACCGGTCTTGTCGCGGTGGTGCGCGATGGCAGTTTCGCAGGTGTCGTCAGCGAGACAGAACACGGCGCGGAGACCGCGCTCCAGGCCTTGCGCAAGGGCGCGGTCTGGACCGACGGCGAGCCCCTGCCCGACGAAAGCGATTTGGCTGCCTTTCTGAAAGCCCAGCCCACCGAAACGACTGTGATCGACAAGCGAATAGCGCCGTCGTCAAACCCCAAGACGCGGACCATCCGGCGGCAATACATCCGCCCCTACATCGCCCATGCTTCGATCGCGCCTTCCTGCGCCATGGCGCAATGGAACGGCGATGGCGTCCATGTCTGGACCCACAGCCAGGGGGTCTATCTCCTGCGTGCGGACCTCGCGTTGGTTCTGAAACTGCCGGCCGAAAGCATTACGGTGGAGCATCTGGAGGGTGCCGGCTGCTACGGGCATAACGCGGCCGACGACGTCGCGCTCGATGCCGTGTTGCTGGCCAGGGCTGCCGG
>JACDAG010000944.1 GCA_013695565.1 Bradyrhizobium sp. | reverse complement strand
GAACTCGAAATCTGGAAGCAGGATCGCTCCGGCCGCTTTGCGCTGCTGAAGACCTATCCGATCTGCCGCTGGTCGGGCGATCTCGGACCGAAGATCCGCGAGGGCGACCGCCAGGCGCCGGAAGGCTTCTATTCGATCTCGCCGGCGCAGATGAACCCGCAGTCGGCCTATTATCTGTCATTCAATACCGGCTACCCCAACGCCTTCGACAGGGCGCTCGGTCGCACCGGCTCGCAACTGATGGTGCATGGCGACTGCTCCTCGCGCGGCTGCTACGCGATGACCGACGAGCAGATCGCGGAGATTTATTCGCTCGGCCGCGAGTCCTTCTTCGGCGGTCAGAAATCGTTCCAGCTGCAGGCCTACCCGTTCAAGATGACGCCGGTGAACATGGCGAAGCATCGCAACAACCAGCACATGCCGTTCTGGAAAATGATCAAGGAGGGCTACGATCATTTCGAGGTGACGAAGCAGGAGCCGAAGGTCGATTTCTGCGAAAAGAAATACGTGTTCGACGCCACCCGGGCGCCCAACGCCACGCGCGAGCCGGTGTTCGACGCTTCGGCCAAATGCCCGGCCTACGCGATCCCCGACGACATCGCCGGCGCCGTGCGCGATAAGCAGCAGGCCGAGGCCGCTGAAACCGCCAAGCTGATTTCGCGGGGCACGCCGGTGGCACGACTGAACACCGGCATCGACGGCGGCATGCACCGGGTCTTCGCGGCCCGCGTGCCCGACGGCAATACCGGCCTCTCCGAAGGCGGCGACGGCCAGAGCCTGTCGCTGCTGTCGATGTCGCGCGCGCCCGGCACCATCCCTTCCCACGTCAACCCGCCGCGCGCGCCGTCCGACAATCTCCTGCTCGGCGCACCGCAAGAACCCAGGCTCGTGGCAGTGCCGGCCTCCGCACCGGCGGCGCCTGCGCCCGCTCCGACGCGCGTCGCCAACGCCGCACCGGCCGCGCAGTCCGACGGGTTCTTCTCCAGCCTCGCCCGCAAGGTCGGCATCGGAGGCAGCGCCGACGCCACCGCGAGCACGCCGCCACCCGCTGCACCCGCCAAGCCGAAAGTCATTGAAGCCAAGCGGACCGAGCCCGCGCCAGCGCAGAAGGCGGCAGTGCCGAAGCCTGAACCCAAGCAAGCCGCCAGCCGGCCGCCGCTGAAACCGTCGGTTACCGATAGCCCGGCGCCCGCCACTGCAGCGCCCGCCCAGGTCGCGGGATCAGCGCCGATCGTGTCGTCGAACTCGTTCGAGAGCCGCTTTGGGGCGGTGAAGTAAGCTTCCATCACGTAGAGACGTAGGGCGGGCAGAGCCACAACGGGTCGCGCGAACGCGCGCGCGATGACAAGGCTTGGCGTGCCCGCCAAACAAACTGAAGTCATCGGAAAATAAAGATGGTGGGCACGGCGCAAGCGCGCCTTTGTCCACCCTTCGAATACGCGTTCGCGGTCAGCGCCCGGTCACGCCCGGCTTAGCCGTACTTGCCGTGGCAGTGCTTGAACTTCTTGCCGCTTCCGCAGGGACAATCCTCGTTGCGGCCGACCTTGCCCCAGCTTGCCGGATTCTTGGGATCGCGGTCGGCAGCGTTGACCTCGGGCACCAGCGACGCGTTGGCGAACGCCATCTCGTCTTCGCCGGTGTCGGGATTTAGTTTATGCGCTTCCATGGCCGGCAGCACCGGCTGCTGCTCTTCGGGCGGAACGATCTCGACGCGCATCAGTTGCGCCGTCACCGCCTCGCGCAGATGCGCGATCATCGCCTCGAACAGGCCGAAGGCTTCCGACTTGTATTCCTGCAACGGATCGCGCTGGCCGTAGCCGCGCAGGCCGATCACCTGGCGCAAATGGTCGAGCATCACGAGATGCTCGCGCCAGAGATGATCGAGCGTCTGCAGCAGGATGGTCTTTTCGACGTAACGCATCACGTCGGGGCCCCATTGCGCGACCTTGGCCGCCATGTGCTCGTCGACATGCTTCTCGATGCGCGCCAGCAATTCCTCGTCGGCGATGCCCTCTTCCTTGGCCCATTCATCGACCGGCAGGTCGACGTCGAGCACGCGCTTCAATTCGTCCTTGAGGCCCGTGACGTCCCACTGCTCGGCATAGGCATGCTCGGGCACGTGCTTGGCGACGACGTCGTCGACGAAGGCGTGACGCATGTCGGTGACGGTCTCGGCGACGCTGTCGTCCTTCATCAGGTCGACGCGCTGGTCGAAGATCACCTTGCGCTGGTCGTTCTGGACGTTGTCGAATTTGAGCAGATTCTTGCGGATGTCGAAGTTGCGCGCCTCGACCTTCTGCTGCGCCTTTTCCAGCGCCTTGTTGATCCAGGGATGGATGATGGCCTCGCCCTCTTTCAGGCCGAGCCGCGTCAGCATGGTGTCGAGCCGGTCGGAGCCGAAGATCCGCATCAGATCGTCTTCCAGCGACAGGAAGAACTTCGAGCGTCCGGGGTCGCCCTGACGGCCGGAGCGGCCGCGCAGCTGGTTGTCGATGCGCCGCGATTCGTGGCGTTCCGAACCCATAATGTAGAGCCCGCCGGGCTTGGTGACGGTCTTGGCCGGTTTCGATCCCTTGGCGGGCTCGATCTCGACGACGTCTTCGGCCTTCAGCACGATCTCGCGGAAACGCTCGATGTCGGCCTTGATCAATTCGATCTTGGCGGCCTTCTCGGCCTCGTCGGTGATGGCGGCGGTCTCCTGCAGGATCCGCATCTCGAGCGAACCGCCGAGCTTGATGTCGGTACCGCGGCCGGCCATGTTGGTCGCGATCGTGATCGCGCCGGGGACGCCGGCTTCCGCGACGATATAGGCTTCCTGTTCGTGGAAGCGCGCGTTCAGCACCGCGAACAGTTTCGCAGGCTTGCCGGCGCGCGCCGCGGCATAGAGCTTCTCCATGCCGGATTCGCTGCCGAAGTCGATCTGCTTGTAACCGTGGTTCTTCAGATAGTCGGCCAGCACTTCCGACTTCTCGATCGAGGCCGTGCCGACCAGCACCGGCTGCAATCGCGCATTGGCGCGCTCGATCTCGGCCAGGACCGCGGCGTATTTCTCGTTCTGGGTGCGGTAGACCTCGTCGTCCTCGTCGAGGCGGGCCACCTGCACGTTGGTCGGGATTTCCACCACTTCGAGCTTGTAGATGTCGAACAATTCGTCGGCTTCGGTCAGCGCCGTACCGGTCATGCCGGCGAGCTTGGCGTACATCCGGAAATAGTTCTGGAAGGTGATCGAGGCCAGCGTCTGGTTTTCCGGCTGGACCTGGACGTGCTCCTTGGCTTCCAACGCCTGGTGCAGGCCTTCGGAATAGCGCCGGCCCTGCATCATGCGGCCGGTGAACTCGTCGATGATGATGACTTCGCCGTCGCGGACGATGTAGTCCTTGTCGCGGTTGAACAGCGAATGGGCGCGCAGTGCCTGGTTGATGTGGTGGACGACCGAGACGTTCTCGATGTCGTAGAGCGACTCGCCCTTGAGCTGACCGGCGTCGCGCAGCAGGGTTTCGATCTTTTCCATGCCGGCTTCGGTCAGCGTCACCGTGCGCTGCTTCTCGTCGACCTCGTAATCGGTCTTGTCGAGCTTGGGCAGAAAGGTGTCGATGGTGTTGTAGAATTCCGAGCGGTCGTCGAGCGGGCCGGAGATGATCAGCGGCGTGCGCGCCTCGTCGATCAGGATCGAATCGACTTCGTCGACGATGGCGTAGAAGTGGCTGCGCTGGACCATGTCTTCCAGGCGGTACTTCATGTTGTCGCGCAGATAGTCGAAACCGTATTCGTTGTTGGTGCCGTAGGTGATGTCGCGCGAATAGGCTTCCTTGCGCTCGGCATCGTCGAGGCCGTGGACGATCACGCCGACGGTCAGCCCGAGGAAGTTGTAGATCTGGCCCATCCATTCGGAGTCGCGCTTGGCGAGGTAGTCGTTGACGGTGACGACGTGGACACCCTTGGCCGCGAGCGCGTTGAGATAGACCGCCAGCGTCGCGACCAGCGTCTTGCCTTCGCCGGTCTTCATCTCGGCGATATCGCCCTCGTGCAGCACCATGCCGCCGATCAGCTGGACGTCGAAATGCCGCTGGCCGAGGGTGCGCTTGGCCGCCTCGCGGACGGTCGCGAACGCCGGCACCAGAAGTTCGTCGAGGGTCTTGCCGGTGGCGAGCTGCTCGCGGAACTCGACGGTGCGGGCCTTCAGCGCCTCGTTCGAAAGTGCTGCGAGCTCGGGCTCGAGCGCGTTGATCGCGCTGACGCGGGATTGATATCCCTTCACCCGCCGATCATTGGGGGAGCCGAAAAGCTTGCGGGCGAGCGCGCCGATCATACCGAATTCCTGTCTATGCCGTGTCTTGTGTTGCAGCCATGACGTGGTCCACCAGATCGCCTATCAACTCACCGTGACGCGTCATGGCAAACGCCCCGATCCGAGGGTCATCCGCCAAGTGAGTGGGGTTTAGGCAAGCTAAGGTTCAACGGCAAAAAGCCCAGTAAAATAAGCCCTATCGCCGTCGATAGGTTCCGGCAGAGATATGGCTGGGCCGGTGGGTTGTCAACGTCGCCAAGATGTCAAGTAATTCATCATTTTGACAGACTTTTCGCGTTGCCAAGGCCCCGTGATTGGGCGAGTGTCCCGCCGCCTCACACATACCCATCTTTAAGACAAGGATTTTGCATGACCACCTCGTTCCCGGAAACGAAAACCGGCCTGCGCTTCGGCTTGGCCTCTCTGGCCGTGACGGGCTGCCTGGCCGCGGTTTTGGCCGCCGGCCTGCCGGTTCACGCCCAGGACAACCCCGTTCTCGCCAAGGTTAACGGCGTCGAGATCCGCCAGAGCGACGTCGCTTTGGCCGAAGAGGAACTCGGCCCCAGCCTCGCCCAGATGGACCCGGCGACCAAGAAGGACAACGTGCTGGCCTTCCTGATCGATTTGCGGATCGTCGCTAAGGCCGCCGAGGACAAGAAGGTCGAGAATTCCGAGGACTTCAAGAAGCGGATAGCGTTCACCCGCAGCCGCCTCCTGATGGACAGCCTGCTCGCCGCCGAAGGCAAGGCCGCGACCACCGACGAGGCCATGAAGAAGGTCTATGAGGAGGCCTCCAAGCAGATCACCGGCGAGGCCGAAGTCCACGCCCGGCACATCCTGGTCGAGACCGAGGACGAGGCCAAGGCGATCGCGGAAGAGCTGAAGAAGGGCGCCGATTTCGCTGACCTGGCCAAGAAGAAATCCAAGGACCCCGGTGCCTCCGATGGCGGCGATCTCGGTTTCTTCACCAAGGAGCAGATGGTGCCGGAATTCTCTGCGGTGGCGTTCACGCTCGAGCCCGGCAAGGTCTCCGACCCCGTGAAGTCGCAGTTCGGCTGGCACATCATCAAGGTCGAGGAAAAGCGCAACCGCAAGGCGCCCGACTTCGAGCAGGTCAAGGCCCAGATCGAGACCTATGTGACCCGCAAGGCGCAGGCCGACTACGTCGCCAAGCTGCGCGAAACCGCCAAGGTCGAGCGCATGGACAAGCCCGCCGAGCCGGCGGCGAAGCCGGCCGAGGCCGCCAAGCCCGACGCATCCAAGATGGCGCCCCCCGCCAAGAAGTAAATCGACTTCGGAAGCGGACTTGAGTAATTAGACATCATGCCCGGCCCACTCAGGTGTGCCGGGCATCCATGTCTTGGGGCCTTCATCAACGGATGCTGAAGACGTGGATGGCCGATAATGCTGGCGTGAAGACGCGCTTCGCGCTTTTGCTGGCCGCAACGCTTCAGCTTTCCAGTCGATAAGGCGCACCGATGTCATCAGCCATTTCTCCCCTCGCCCCGACCGAAGTCCCCGAGATGCCCGTGATCCCGGGCGTGAGGCTTGCCACCGCCGCCGCCGGCATCCGCTACAAGGGGCGCACCGACGTGCTGCTCGCCGTGATGGACAAGGGGACAAGCGTCGCCGGCGTCTTCACCAAATCGAAATGCCCGTCCGCGCCGGTCGAATGGTGCCGGGCCAAACTTAAAGCGGGACAAGCTCGTGCCCTGGTGGTGAATTCCGGCAATGCCAACGCCTTCACCGGCAAGACCGGACGGGCGGCGACGACGCTGACCGCCGCACTGGCCGCCAAGGCGGTCGGCTGCAGCGCCAATGAAGTGTATCTGGCTTCCACCGGCGTGATCGGCGAGCCGCTCGACGCCACCAAATTCGACGGCGTGCTGGGCCGGCTTGCCGAAAGCGCTGCGCCCGCCGACTGGATGAACGCGGCCAAGGCGATCATGACCACCGACACCTTTCCGAAAGT
>JACDAG010000940.1 GCA_013695565.1 Bradyrhizobium sp. | reverse complement strand
GGACGGAACGGTCTCGCGCGTGGTGCAGTTCAAGACCGAAAAGAGCGGCGAGATCGTCACCGTCACCATACCGATTCTGGCACCACTGCGCCGAACGCTCGATAAGGGCCCGACCGGAGATCTGACGTGGATATGCGGCGCGCGCGGTCGCCCGTTCACCAAGGAGAGCTTCGGTAACGAGTTCTCCCAGGCTGCCCGTCAGGCCGGCGTAAAGAAAAGCGCTCACGGTGTCCGCAAGATCGCCGCGACGATCGCGGCCGAGAACGGCGCGACGGTGCACGAGCTCATGGCGCTGTTCGGCTGGACCACCATTCAGCAGGCCGAGGTCTACACCCACGAAGCCTCGCGCGCCCGCCTTGGCGCTGGCGCCGGGCACAAACTGGACGAAACTGGAACATCTATGCCCGCACCTTCCGGGGTGGTGCGGGCCAAAGCTGAAAAAGCTTAGCAATATCAATTGGAGAAAAGAAAGATGGTGGGGGAAGAAGGACTCGAACCTTCGAAGTCATAAGACGGCTGATTTACAGTCAGCTCCCTTTGCCACTCGGGACACTCCCCCGTTTCACAGCATCACAAACCCACCCGCTAACTGGCGGCGGAAAGGCCATGGATGACGTTAATACCGGGAGCCGATGGCGGGCGCCCGGTCGGCGCGTTTATGGGCGAAGGGCGATGGCAAAGTCAACCAAAGGAAGCCTCCAAAAAGGCCCCCGAGGGGCCCAAATTGCCATAATCCGGAACCCGTGACACAAGCTGGGCCATGAGCGATCGAGACCGAAAACCCCCGTTCCGCCGTGGCGGCGGCAAACCCTTCGAAAAAGGCCGGAAACCGGGCGGCCGCCCGGCCTGGCGCGACCGGGACGCTGGTCCCGACGCCCCGGTGATTCTCTATGGCTGGCATACGGTTGCGGCCGCTTTGGCCAATCCCGGGCGCCAGATCCGCAAACTGTTCCTGACCGAGAACGCCGCAAAGCGGCTGGCCGACGAGAACATCGACACCCGCGTACCCCCCGAAATCGTGCGGCCGAACACGATCGACGCCCGGCTCGGCCCCGATGCCGTGCATCAGGGCCTGCTGGCGGAGGTCGATCCCCTGGACTCGCCGGATATCGATACGCTGCCCGAGACCGGCATCGTGCTGGTGCTCGACCAGATCACCGATCCGCATAATGTCGGCGCCATCCTGCGTTCGGCCGCGGCGTTTGCGGTCAAGGCCATCGTCACCACCGCCCGCCACAGCCCCGAGGCGACCGGCGTATTGGCAAAATCGGCCTCCGGCGCGCTGGAGATGGTGCCTGTCGTGACCGTCCAAAATCTCGCCCGCGCGCTCAATGAACTGAACGACCGCGGCTTCATGACGGTCGGATTAGACAGCGAGGGATCAGAGGATCTCGGCGCGGTCGCGCTGCAGCAGCCCTTGGCGCTGGTGCTGGGGGCCGAAGGCAAGGGCTTGCGGCAATTGACGCGCGACACCTGCAGCGTGGTGGCGCGGCTCGACATGCCCGGCGAGATCAAGAGCCTGAACGTGTCGAACGCCGCGGTGCTGGCGCTCTATATCGGCGCCTCCAGGCTTGGTCTGATGAAATAAGAAAACGCCCGCTCGCGTGATGCGAACGGGCGCCGCCGTCTTGGTTCGAACTCTGAATCAGTGACGGCCGAAACGCGCGCCGCCGCGATAGCCGCCGCCGAAGCCCACGCCATAGCGCGCGCCGCCGTGATAGGCGTGACGGGCGCCGTAGCCATAACGAGCGCCGACGCCATAACGGGCACCGTAGCCGTAGCGCGCGCCGTAGCCGTAGCGGGCGCGATAGCCGTAACCGGCCCCATAGCCGATGCCGGAACGGACGCCGTAGCCGTAACCATTGCCGTAGTAGGGGCGATAGCCGGAGACGGTGCCCTCCCGATAGACCGGAGCCGGAGCCCAGGCGCCAGGACCGGAATAGGTCGGGCCCTGATTGACGTAGTAATATTGCTGGACGGGATCTGCGAGCCGCTCATAGCCCCAACCCACGCCACCGCAGGGGTTGCAGCCCGACGAGGTGTAGGCCACGACCGGCGCGGCGTAGACCACCGGTGCGCAGCTGCTGTAACCGCACGCCATCGCCGGCGCAGCGGCCATCACGGCAACTGCCGCGACCAATCCTGAAATCATATGACGCATTACTCTCTCCTGCTGGTGTTGTTGTTGACGCGTTTTTTTGTTGGCGTAACGTTTCTTGTTTGAGCGTGATCTTTTCGGAAAACCGGATCACGCTTTAGCGTGGAAGGTTCTGTGGTCCTCGTGGTCTGAGATCCCGACGGCGGTTATCCCCCGGCGCGTAAATGATTTCCGGCGGATCGACCGGCACGTTGGACTGCGCCGGCAACGGTGCCGACTGCGCAGACCAGGACTGGTGATAGCTTTCGGCGGGCTGCGGCAATCTGCGGTTCGCCGGCGGTTCGATTTCCAGGCGCCCGTAGCCGGGGATGCGACCCGCGCTCGGATAATAATGGCCGACTTTCGGAACCGGATCGATATAGCGGCCGCCATAGATGGTCGGCTGCACATGCGTGCCCTTGCCGAGGCCCCAGTCGCCTTCGACCACCGCATAGGATGCATCGACGCCGTTAATGATGACGGGAACGCCGACGCGGCCGGGAATCACGATTTCAAAACCGCCACCGGCCAGGGCCGCCGACGTCGTCGCCATCAAAATTGCCAGTGTCACGCCAATGCGCATCGCCCGGAACCCCGTTTTCCTTAGGCGCAATCTAATCGAACGGGCATCCCCAAGGGTTAAGGCGCCGGACCAAACTGCCGATAAGGCTAACGCGCAAGCATCCCCTGCCGTTCAATTGCGAGTGGATGCGATCAGCAATTGTTAACGGGGCCTCCCTTTCTCAGGCAAAAACGTTTTCAACGATCGTCGCGACGCCGATCGCGATCGTGACGAACCCGACGGCGCCTTGCAGGCCGCTATTGGCCCAGGTCAGCCAGCGCGCGGACACCGCGAGCGGGACCGCAATCACGGCGGACAGCCCGCCCATGCCGATCATCGAACCGATCCCGAACAGCGCGACGTAGCCGAGCCCGACCGCCGGACTGGAGGCCTGCGACACGGTCAGCATCAGCAGCGCCGCCGAGCCCGCCATGCCGTGCATCAGCCCGACCAGCAGCGTGCGCCAGCGAAAGCCATGTTCGTGGGCATGCGTGGTGCGCAAATGCGGCGTGGTTTCGCCGGCATGGCTGTGCGCGTGAAGATGCACGGTGCCGTCGCCATGGCCGTGTTTGTGGAAATGCACGCGGTCGCGCCAAAGCCGCCACAGCACATGCGCGCCGAGACCGACCAGCATGAGGCCGACCGCCGTCTCGATCGGCCGCGCCAGGCTCTCCGGGATGGCGCGTCCGAGCAGGATGGCGCACCCTGCGAACACGAACAGCGTCAGCGTGTGGCCGAGCCCCCAGGTCAGCCCGTGCTTGACGATGTCACCGACCTGGCTGCGGCGCGCGGCGATGCTGGAGACGGCGGCGATATGATCGGCTTCGAGCGCATGCTGCATGCCCAACAAGAACCCAAGCCCCAAAATTCCGAACATACGCCCCCTGCCCTGCCGTCATTGCGAGCCATCGGGCGCGCATTGGCGTGACCCGTTGGCTCGCAATGACGTTTCGAATTTCCTGACGTTTCGAATTTCCTTATGACACCGCTTGACCTGATTGTCAGAGGCGATCTTCACACCCGATTAGTATCTTCGGAAAACACTTCATCAAACAGGCTGCGCATCGATGCCCATGACCGGCGGTCGGCCTGTTCGTTGTAAAGCGCAGTGCGCATCATCGAACCGTCGGCGGCGGGATTGGCAAAACCATGCAGGGTGTTGCCGTAGCTGACCACCTGCCAGTCGCGCACGGCACTCTCACGCATCTCGTTCGCGAACGCGGCGACCTGATCCGGCGGCGCCAGCGGATCTTCGGCACCCGTGAGGACGAGGACGCTGGCCTTCACGCGGCCGGATTGCGCCGGCATTTTCGTTGTCAGCACGCCGTGGAAACTGACCACCGCCTTCAGGTCGGCGCCCTCGCGCGCGAGCTCCAGCACCACCGAGCCGCCGAAGCAGAACCCGATCGCGGCAAGCCTCGTTGCATCGACCTGCGGCAGTGCTGCGAGCGTCGCGAGCGCGGCGCGGCCGCGGGCGCGGAGCTTTTCCGGCTCGGCACGCAGGCCGCCGACGAGGTTGGCGACCTCTTGCAAATTGCTCGCCTGGCGCCGGTCACCGAACATGTCGGCGGCCAGTGCGACATAGCCGAGCTCTGCAAGCCGTCGTGCGCGCTCCATCGCAAACTCGCCGAGGCCCAGTCCCTCGTGAAACACCAGCACGCCCGGCCGCGGTCCTGCGGCATCACCGTTCCAGGCGAGATAACCCCGCAGATTGACATCGTCACAACGGTAATCGAGGTCGCGCGTCGGCATGAAACTCCCTCTAATTCTCTCTAACCTTGTCGTGAGTCTGGAAAAGGCGGGAGCTGGAACTTCACACCGGTTTGAACGCAGCACAACCCGAAATCGGAACATCGGGCCATGCGGTCTGTTGGTTTCTCACAACATCTCGGAGAAATACCAATGACAAGGCTGAAAATTCTGGGCGCCGCGGCGCTGCTGGCCGCGGTGGTCGCGACACCTGCCATGGCGCAAACGTTTATCCAGGAGCCCGGTGCTTACCGGCAGAACCACGCATGGGGGAATGATTACGATGATCGCTATCGACGATCCGGCTTCTGGCCCGGCGAAGTCGCAGCCGGCGTCGTCGCCGGTGCGGTTGGCACGGCCGGCGCGATTGCGACCGCCCCATTCCGCAACAGCAACGCCTATTACGACGGGCCGGCCTATGGCGATTCCTATTATGTTGAACGCCGCGCGAGCCGGCGTCCCGCGTGCGGCATCCAACCCGGCGCGACATATATGGGTCCCGACGGCCGTTGGTATCCTTGCTGATGAACGGGTGAGCAACTGACGCCGGTTTGTATGGCGATCAGCAAAAACAACGGAACGGGGCCATGCGCGGGCGCACTTGGTCCCGCGTCACGAAGGAGAAACCGCATGACAAAATTCAAGATTCTTGGTGCAGCTGTAATCCTCGCATCCGCGCTGGCAAGCCCCGCAATGGCACAGGAAGTCATTTACGAACCCGGCTATTGCGCGCAGTTCTATCCAAACGCCAACTGCCAGAACAAGGGACCAGGAAATCCTTATACCGGCGACTATCAGCGTCAGGTTCAGCGGGATCGAGCCTATGGCACGAACGGCGACTGGCAGAACAGTTACAACCGCTGGGACGGCCAGGACCGCGGCGTCTGGCCGGCCGATGTCGCAGCCGGTGGGGTCGGCGGCGCGGTAGGCACCGCAGCGGCGATCGCGACCGCGCCGATCGGCGGCGACGAATATGCCCGCCGCAACGGCTTTGTCTGCGTCCCCGGCACCCTGTTCCGCGGCGAAGACGGCCGCCAGCATATCTGCCAATAAGCCAGGCGTTTCGAGGCGGAAAAGGCGGCTTCAGAGCCGCCTTTTTTGTGCGCAGACGCCGCGGAAGCGGATTTCGAGGTGCTGGCCCTTTGCGGGCAAGTCTGGTATTCGAGCCGCCGAAGATCAGCGGATTCCCGCACGTTGTTTTTGCAGGCCTGCCATCGCTTCAATTCGCCGGTTTAGCTCAGCGGTAGAGCAGCGGTTTTGTAAACCGAAGGTCGGGAGTTCAATCCTCTCAACCGGCACCATGTTTTCCAAAAAGTTTATGCAATCATTGGTGGTTTTTCGGCTCGCAGGCTTCCAACAATTTTTAGGATTCTAGTTTTCTTTCAAGCAACTTGTACGTGCCATAGCACAGTCAAAGCTCGGGAGAGAATCAATGCTTCAGAAGTTTCTGCACGATGAGTCCGGCGCTACCGCCATCGAATACAGCCTCATCGCCGGGTTTATTGCGCTAGCCATTATCGCCGCTGTCGGATCGACCGGACAGAGGCTCGTCCAACTGTTCGAAAGTCTCATTCCCGCTTTGACGCTCCCGCATTGACGATCCAGGGCAATTGCAACGGCTCCAGGCTCGCCGAAGATCGGATCAGCGTGACGGGGACCCTTCGCGCTCATCGGTTGCATCAATTCGCCGGTTGGTTCAGCGGTAGAGAAGCGGTTTTGTAAATCGACCGTGTAATTGACGATGGCCCCAAATATCATCTCTGCTCTTGAGACCACCGCAGCTTCTCCCCGTACCACCCGCTATTCACAGTTACGGCAATACTCGAATTATCCTCGCTATTCACACGTGAAGGCTATTGCCTCGTCCTCGTTCGCCGCGATTAGAGAACGCCAAATAACAAAATCAATTTCGACTCTTGACCAGGATTCGCAAATCAGAGTCTGTGCGCCTTTGACACCGAGGGCGCCGTGCAAGATCCATTCACTGATTTTATGACCGGCAAACTTTCCGAGCGGCATGCCGCGCAGGATCGGCGCATCTACGGCATGATGTATGTCGGCATCGCCGCTTTGATCGTGCTGGTTATCGTCAACCTCTGCATTTGATCCGGCATAAGAAAAAGCCCGGACTGCTCCGGGCCTCTTCCTTACCAACCGTTGTAGTAGCGATAGCCACCGCCTCGATAGTATCGCGGGCCATCGTCGTAATAGGCGTACGGTCCACCACCGTAATAGCGGTGCCTCGGGCCATAGTAGCAGCCGTTGTTGGCGGCGTTGGCCGCCGCTGCCGCGCCTAGCATTACAGTTGCCCTTTCTGAAGATTTCTGAATCCATGGGCAACCATGATTCGAAGGTCGTGGACGCAGACAGCGTCGATTGAAGAGACGCTTGCGTTGTG
>JACDAG010000578.1 GCA_013695565.1 Bradyrhizobium sp. | reverse complement strand
CTGCAGCCATGGCGGCGGGCCGGCGGGCGCGCTCACCTCCTCCTCGTCCACGGCGTCATGTTGCGGGCGCACATTGGCCCGCGACTGCAGCGGGTGCGGGGTCTTGGCCGCGGTGCCGAATGGATCGGTCTGCCCGATCAGCCGCGCCAGTTCAGCCAGCGGATCGCTGTCGCCCTTTACCGGGGCAGTCGGGTTCGCGCCGTGATCATAGTCGGCGTCGGAAGGAAAAGGTCGGTCCTGATATCGTTCAGCCATCGTGAAGATGCATCCCCTTCGGGACAGCGCCAATACCGCCATGACCATAACAAGCCATGAGATACGAATTGGCCCCTGCCAGATACCCTCACAATCCCCATTGTGAGGGCCTTCGCCCCTTGCCTACCGCATCTCGGTTGGAGCATGGACGCCGAGAACGGCTAAGCCCGATGCCAGAACCGAGACGACGCCCTGGACCATCGCCAGTCGCGCCCTCGTGATCTCTGCATCATTAGTGATAATGAAGCGTAAATAGGGCAAATCCCGCCCCCTGGTCCAAAGCGCGTGAAATTCACTCGCCAGATCATAGAGGTAAAAAGCGATTCGGTGGGGTTCATGCGCCACCGCCGCCGCCTCGATCATCCGGGGATAGAGCGCCAGCTGCTTTAGCAGGCTGAGTTCCGCAGGGTCCGTCAGGCGCTCCACCGCGGCATCCCCGAGATAGGCTGCCCGGGCGGAATCGGTCTCCGGCAGGTCGGGAAGCATTTCCCGGGCGTTCTTGAAGATCGAATGGCCACGGGCGTGGCCGTACTGGACGTAGAACACCGCGTTGTCCTTGGACTGCTCGATCACCTTGGCGAGGTCGAAGTCCAGCACCGCGTCGTTCTTGCGGAACAGCATCATGAAGCGCACGGCATCGGAGCCGACCTCATCGACCACCTCGCGCAGGGTGACGAACTCGCCGGAGCGCTTCGACATCTTCACCAGCTCGCCGTCGCGCAGCAGCTTGACCAGCTGCACGATCTTGACGTCGAGGGCCGCCTTGCCCGCGGTCACGGCCTTCACCGCGGCCTGCATGCGCTTGATGTAGCCGCCGTGATCGGCGCCGAACACGTCGATCAGATTGGTGAAGCCGCGGTCGAACTTGTTCTTGTGGTTGGCGATGTCGGAGGCGAAGTAGGTGTAAGAGCCGTCCGACTTCATCAGCGGACGATCGACGTCGTCGCCATAAGCGGTGGCGCGAAACAGCGTCTGCTCGCGGTCTTCATAGTCATCAACCGGCTTGCCCTTGGGCGGCAGCAGACGACCTTCGTAGACATCGCCCTTGCCGCGCAGATAATCGATGGTCTCGGTGACCTTGTTGTTGCCGGTCTCGATCAGCGAGCGCTCCGAGAAGAACACGTCGTGCTTGATGTGGAGTGCGGCGAGATCGCCCTTGATCATCTCCATCATCATGTCGATGGCCTTGAGGCGCACGATCGGCAGCCAGACGTTTTCCGACATCGCCTTGAGCTTGTCGCGATATTCGGCGGCAAGCGCCTGCCCGACCGGAACGAGATAATCGCCGGGATAGAGGCCATCCGGAATCGCGCCGATGTCCTCTCCGAGCGCTTCGCGGTAGCGCAGGAATGCCGAGCGCGCGAGCACGTCGACCTGCGCACCGGCATCGTTGATGTAGTATTCGCGCGTGACGTCATAGCCGGCGAACTGCAGCAGGCTGCACAGCGCATCGCCGAACACGGCACCCCGGCAGTGGCCGACATGCATCGGTCCGGTCGGATTGGCCGAGACGTATTCGACGTTGACCTTCTCGGCCTTGCCGATCGCGCTTGCGCCGTACGAAGCGCCTTCGTGCAGCACCGTGCGCAGCGCGTCCGCCCACACCTGCGGTTTCAAGGTGAGATTGATGAAGCCGGGCCCGGCGATTTCGACGGAGGCGATCAGATCGTCCGCGCGCAGTTTTTCGGCGAATTTGTCGGCGAGATCACGCGGCTTTGCCTTGGCTTCCTTGGCGAGCACCATGGCGGCATTGGTCGCCATGTCGCCATGGGTCGCGTCGCGCGGCGGCTCGACCACCACACGGGAGAAATCGATGCCCGCAGGCCAGTTTTCCTCGGCCGCCAGCGCAGCACAAATGGCGTGTACGCGCGCGAGCACATCGGCAAAAAGGTGCGGAGAGGTTGGTTTTTCGGACATTTGCTTTGGGTACCTTGGCCGCCGCCTAACGCAAATCCGGGGTCAAGTCAAAAAGCCTTTGGTGTTCGGTCAGGGCGAAACGGTCGGTCATCCCGGCGATGAAATTGCCGATCCGTCGGGCACGCTCGCCCTCGGCCTCGCGCTCGGTGCCCTCGACCCATTCGGCCGGCAGGTCATCCGGCGATTTCTGATAGCGCGCGAACAGGTCGAACACGATTTGCTCCGCCTCGCCCATCACCCGCATCACCCGCTTGTGGCGGTACATCCGCTGCTTCAGGAATGCCTTGATCTCGGCCTCCTCGGCCGCGACGGCGGGCGGAAACGCGACCAGCGGCTGATTGTGGTGGCGAACGTCATGGGCCGATTGCGGCTTGGCCGCCTCCAACCGCCTGCCGGCCTCGGCGACCACCGCCGAGATCATGTAGGAAATCAGCTCGCGCACCAGCTCCGCCCCGCGCCTGCTATCATCGAGGTCCGGGTAGGCCTTGCCGATGTCGGCAATGATCGCCGCCGTCAGCGGCATCACCTTGAGGTCGTCGACGCCAAACAGCCCGGCGCGCAGGCCGTCATCGATATCATGGGCGTCATAGGCGATGTCGTCGGCGAAGGCCGCGACCTGGGCCTCCAGCGAGGCGTAGCTCCACAGCTCCAGATCGTAGTTCCTGTTGAAATCGGCGATCCCGACCGGAATTCCGCTTTCGAGATAACGGCCGGCGGGGTCCCCGCTCCGCTCCGTCAGCGGACCGTTGTGCTTGACGATGCCCTCCAGCGATTCCCAGCTCAGATTGAGCCCGTCGAATTCGGGATAGCGATGCTCCAGCGAGGTCACGACCCGCAGCGTCTGGGCGTTGTGGTCGAAGCCACCATGGGCCTGCAGGCATTTGTCCAGCGCCCGCTCTCCGGCATGGCCGAACGGGGGATGGCCGAGGTCATGGGCCAGCGCCAATGCCTCGGTGAGGTCCTCGTCGAGCCCGAGCTGGCGGGCCAGCGCGCGGGCGATCTGGGCCACTTCCAGCGTATGGGTCAGCCTTGTGCGGTAATGATCGCCTTCGTGGAACACGAAGACCTGGGTTTTGTGCTTCAGGCGACGGAAAGCGGTGGAATGGATCACCCGGTCGCAGTCGCGCCGGAATGGGCTCCGGGTCTTGCTCGGCGGCTCCACGTATAGCCGGCCGCGGCTGCGATCGGGATCGCAGCCATAAAGCGCGCGGGGGGCAGCCATTCCGACCGACACGTTTTTTTAGTCCTTATCCATTTGATTCTACGAGATTACATACTTAACTATGGGGAGCGCGGGATACCAATGAATTGGGTATGATCGCCATCTACCGGAGACCTCTGATGACCACAGCCATCACCGTCAGCGAGCGGGCCGCCCGCCGCATCGGGCAAATCCTCAAGACCGAGGGCGACGGCGCCATGCTGCGCGTCTCCGTCGAAGGCGGCGGCTGCTCCGGTTTCCAATACAAATTCGACGTCGAACATGCCCAGGCCGAAGACGATCTGGTGATTGCACGCGAGGGTGTGGTGGTGCTGGTCGATCCGGCCTCGGTGCCGTTCCTGGCGGGCTCAGAGGTCGACTTCGTCGACGACCTGATCGGCGCCTCGTTCCGGGTGGTCAATCCGAACGCCACCGCCTCCTGCGGCTGCGGCACCAGTTTTTCGATCTGACCGATATCAGCGCGGCGTAGCGAACAGCGCCTTGGCGTTGCCGTTGGCGATCTGTGCCGCGATCACAGGCGATAGCTGCGCCAGCCAGGCGCGATAGCCGGCCATGATCTCACCGTAGCTTGCCCAGCGCTCCGGCACCCAGGTGTCCGAGCCGAGCAGGAAGCGATCGGGATAGCGCTCGAACAGCGTTCGCCACTCCGGCGTCAGTTTCCCGGCGCCGTCGGTGATGCCGCTGCGATACGACAACTCGCCCCACAGGGCAGGATATTTCGAGCCGTGACACGGTCCGTCGACAGGCCAAAGCCGGTATGCGCCCAGATGATCCGGGCCTTCGGATTGTGCCGCATCAGGATCTCGACCGCCTCGTCATCGGCGTGGGCATGCAGATAGAGGTCATTGGTAACGGCGAAATCGACGGTCTTCCTCACCCACTCGTTTTCCGCCGACTTGCCGGACAGATGAAATTCGCCGATGCCGCGGTAATAGCCGCGTTTGAATTCGTCCTTTACGAGATCGAAGATGACGGGGTCGCCGAACCAGCTCTGGACGTCGGCGCGGACGCGATAGGGCCGGATGAACGGCACGACCTGCAGGCCCTCGGACCTGGCGTCCACCAGCGCATGCGTTCCGGTGTTCGGACGGGAGGTTGCGAGAATTCCGGTGACGCGATGCTTTTTGAACAGCGCGAGCACCTCGTCGAGCTGGTAATAGGGTTTTGGTTCCCAATTGTAGTGCAGATGTGCGTCGAAGATTTCGATCGGCTCGGCCGCTCGAGCCGTCGGCGCTGCGGTCGAGACCACAGCAACCAGCATGGCGCATCCCACAGCGAACCGCATCGCCCGCCGGGGGATCATTCGGAGCATTATTCGGCCGCGACCACGTGCGGCCGCTCGCCCTCGCCGCTCTCTTCGTGCTGCGGTTCGAGACGGCGCTTCAGGCGGCGATCGATCCGGTCGAGATAGATGTAGATCACCGGCGTGATGAACAGCGTCAGGATCTGCGACACGCAGAGGCCGCCAACCACGGCGATACCGAGCGGCTGACGCAGTTCGGCACCGGCGCCGGCGCCGAGCGCGATCGGCAGCGTGCCGAAGATCGCGGCGAACGTCGTCATCATGATCGGCCGGAACCGCAACAGCGCGGCTTCGCGGATCGCGTGCTCGGCGCTGAGGCCGACGCTGCGCCGCTCCAGCGCGAAGTCGACCATCATGATGGCATTCTTCTTGACGATGCCGACCAGCATCACGATGCCGATCATCGCGATGACGGACAGCTCCATGTTGAACAGCATCAAGGTCAGGATCGCGCCGATACCGGCCGACGGCAGGCCGGAGATGATGGTGATCGGATGGATGAAGCTCTCGTAGAGGATGCCGAGCACCACGAAGGCTGCGAAGATCGCGGCCAGGATCAGGATGCCCTGCCCCTTCAGCGAGTCCTGGAACACCTGCGCGGTGCCCTGGAAGCCGGTCGAGATCGTGGCCGGCAAGTTGGAGTCGCGCTCGATGCCCTGGATCGCGGTCACCGCGTCGCCCAGCGCAAAGCCCGGCGCGAGGTTGAACGAGATCGTCACCGCCGGCTGCTGGCCCTGGTGGTTGACCTGCAGCGGCCCGACGCTCGGACTGATGCGAGCGACCGCGGTCAGCGGCACCGTCAAGTTGTTTTGGGTCTTGAGATAGATGCGCGACAGATCGGAAGGATCGACCTGGATTTTTGGATCGGTCTCCAGGATCACCTGATAATCGTTGGTCGGCGTATAGATCGTCGCCACCTGCCGGGTGCCGTAGGCGTTGAACAGGGTCTGGCGGACCTGATCGATGGTAATGC
>JACDAG010000577.1 GCA_013695565.1 Bradyrhizobium sp. | reverse complement strand
GGCCGACGTCGTGCTGCGACCGGTCGACAGCGGCGAGGAGAACCTGATCGGCCGCAAGGTCGGCCGCCTCGGCACCGGCTTCTATGCCTCGCGCGACTACGCGGCGCGGCGGCAATTGCCGGAGCGGCGCGACGAATGGAAGGGACACAGCGTGATCGGCTTTGCCGACCGGGCGTCGAACGAGCGGCTGGCGCGCTGGAGCGATGTCATCACCCGGCAGGGATCGGTGGTGCTGCGCTGTTCGTCGCAGGGCGACATGCTGGCCGCGGCAAAAGCCGGCCTCGGCATCTCGGCGCTGTCCTGTTTCGTCGCCGCCGGCGATCCCGATCTGATTCGTGTCGCCCCGCAGAAACTCGTCAGCGTGGCCGATCTCTGGCTTTTGGCGCATCCGGACCTCGTCGACCTCCCGGCGGTGCGTGCGGTAATCGACTTCGTCACGTCATGCGCGCGCGAGGACCGGCTCCGGCTGCGCGGCTGAAGCAATCCGGCGTTCAGCACGGTCCCGCTTCCCCGGACGCAGGCGTAAGGTGCTGCGAACGAGCCACATTCTTACTTTGCATGGGGTTGTTTTCGATATTTTGTATCTGGGCCCCCGGTGCACCGCTGAAGGGCGCTGCACCGCGTCCAGGACACGGGTCCCCGCAGCTATTTCGCGATCACACCCTCGCGCTTCTTGAGCACGCGATAATAGCTCCACCATAGATGCGCGGCGGCACCCCGCAGGGGACGCCATGGCTCGGCCAGTGGCGCCATTTGCTTGACGGTCGGGCGCGCCTTCAGGCCGAGCCCGACCTTGATCGCTTCCTGGATTGCAATGTCGCCGGCCGGCCAGGCGTCGCCATGACCCAGGCAAAACAGCAGATAGACGTCGGCGGTCCATGGGCCGATGCCGTGCAGCGCCGTCAACGTATGGTGTGCGGCGTCGGCATCCTCTTCCGCCAGCACGTCGAGGTTCAATCGCTCGGCGGCCAGTTCGCGCGCGATGTTTTTCAGCGTCTTGATCTTGGCGGCCGACAGGCCGAGCCGCCCCAGCCGATCGGCGCGCGCCTTGCGGATGAGTTCGGGATCGAACGGATCGAACGCGGCCGTGAGGCGTCCCCAGATTGCGCCTGCGCTTGCGGTGGAGAGCTGCTGGCCGCACACGATATGCGCCAGCCCTTCAAAGCCCGGCTCGCGCTGCCGCAGCGCCGGCATGCCCGTGAGCTCGAGAATCGGCTTGAGGCGCTTGTCCTGCTTGACCAGCACCGCAATCGCGTCTTCGAGGTCGGTCTGGGAGTTGAGATGAATGGTCATTGCGCCTTAAAACCATCATGTCCTGCGAAAGAGATCAATGCCGCCACCCGTGTTCCGATTTGCGCCAAGTCCCAATGGCTACCTCCATCTCGGCCACGCTTTTTCGGCGTTGTTGAATTTCGACCTGGCGCGCGCGAGCGGGGGACAATTCCTGCTGCGGATCGAGGATATCGACGCGACGCGGTGCCGGCCGGAATTCGAGGCCGCGATTTACGAAGATCTCGAATGGCTCGGGATATCCTGGGAAACGCCGGTACGGCGGCAATCCGAACATTTTTCGCTCTATCGTGAAGCGGTCGAGAAACTGTCAGGCCGGGGCCTGATCTATCCCGCTTTCGAAAGCCGCGCGGAAATCGCCCGTCTGGTCGCCGAACGGGAAACGACCTCACCCTGGCCGCGCGATCCCGACGGTGCACCGCTTTATCCGGGCGCGGCGAAGTCATTTTCCGTAGCTGCGCGGCGGCAATTGATCGATCAGGGCCTGTCTTACGCGTTGCGGCTCGACATGGCGGCGGCTGCTGCGGAGGCGTCTGGCCTGAACTGGGTCGAGCACGGCGAAGGCCCCGGCGGCGAGACCGGCCTTGTCGCCGCCCGCCCCGAGGCCTGGGGCGACGTCATCCTGGCGCGCAAGGAGACGCCGACCAGCTATCATCTGTCGGTCGTGATCGACGATGCCCTGCAGGGCGTCACCGACGTGGTGCGCGGACAGGACCTGTTCTGGTCCACCAGCGTGCATCGGTTGCTGCAATCCCTGCTCGGTATTCCGCAACCGATCTACCGCCATCACCGGCTGGTGCTCGATGACGCCGGACAGAAGCTGTCGAAGTCGACCAGGGCCACCGCCTTGCGCGAATTGCGTGGGCAGGGTGCCACGCCGACGGATATTCGCCGGCTAGCGGGCGTTCCGTAATTCTACTGAGGGTTGCCATAAAGGCCATCGTGACTCCGGCCGTCGTGGCATGCCATGCTTGGTTCCACGATGGGTTAGGGGATCATGGCGGCATCACCGCGTTCACGGCGTACAACACGGCTGACCAGGAAGCAGCCGAAGAAGAAGCGCGCATCCCGCGTTGGTGCGAAGAAGCGCGTCACGCGGAAAGCGGCAGCCGGGCCCGGCGTGGTCGAAGCCGCATTGGCGGCCTTTGCGCACGAGGTGCGCACGCCGCTGACCGGCATTCTCGCGATCAGCAATCTGTTGGCCACATCCGACCTCGACGAGCGCGAACGGCGCTGGGTCGACACCATCAAGGCCGGCGCGGAGCATCTGGCGAGTCTGGCGACCTTGTTCGTCGATGCCGCGAGAAGCCGCGGTCCCGGCCTGACGGTACGCCGCGATTTCTTCGACCTGCGCACATTGGCGCGCAACGCCGCCGATTCGCTGACCGGGCGGGCGGCGGCGAAGGGTCTGCAGTCATCGGTCGAGATTTCCGAAAAGCTGCCTGCCTTTGCAATCGGCGATCCCGTTCGCCTGCGGGCGGCGCTGGAGAACCTGATCGACAACGCCGTCAAATTCACTGAACAAGGCAGCGTCACGTTTGTTGTGTCGCCGCTGCGCAGCCCGAAGGGCAAGGTCGGCGTCGCCTTCGCGGTGTCCGACAGCGGGATCGGCCTCACGCTCAGTGAGGTCAAGCGCCTGTTTCGCCCGTTCTCGCAGGCCAATGTCTCGATCGCAGCGCGGTTCGGCGGCACCGGGCTTGGGCTGTCGTCGGTCGAGCAGCTCGCGCGCGCCATGGGCGGCGACATCGTCGTGACGCAACGGCGCGGCGGCGGTACTATTTTTACGCTCAGCGTCGTGATGTCGCCGGCCAAGGGCGCGGTCACCGAGGCGTCCAGCGCCGACGGCGATGTACCGACGGGCGCGTTGCGGCCGCTGCACCTGCTCAGCGTCGAGGACAATCCGTTCGGCCGCGTTGTGCTCAACGCCATCCTGACCGAACTCGGTCACCAGACCGAATTCATCGGCCAGGGCGAGGCGGCGCCGCAGCGGATCGCACAAGGCAATTTCGACGCGGTGCTGATGGACATGGTGCTGCCGGGCATCGACGGCGTCGAGGCGATCCGGCGCATTCGCGCGCTGGAACCGCCGCACGGTCGCATCGCGATCATCTGCGTCTCCGGCCGCGGCGAAGACGAGGCGGCCTCGCGCACCGCCGGCGCCGACGCCTTTCTGGTCAAGCCAGTCAGTCCACGTGCGCTAGCGACTGCGCTGCTTGAAGCGACACGCCGCGCGGCAGCCGCGACTTGATGATCGCGGCGTTCAATTCTCCGCCATAGACGAAGATCGCGGCGATGAAATACAGGAACACCAGCGCGATGATCACCGAGGCCAATCCCGCATACATCGTCACGTAATTGCTGGCGAAGCGCGTCAGATACTGGCCGAACACGATGCCCGACAGCAGCGACGCCGCCAAAGTGAAGATGATGCCGGGCAGGATCTGCAGAAAGCCCCGGCGTCCCGCCGGCAGCCAGGCGTGCAGGATGAACAGGGCGATCACCAGCGCCGCGATGGTGATGCCGTAGCGAGTGACATTGAGAAAATGC
>JACDAG010000573.1 GCA_013695565.1 Bradyrhizobium sp. | reverse complement strand
ATGCAGCCCGGAGATGTATTGGCGACCTATGCCGATATCGACGATTTGACGCGCGACGTCGACTTCCGGCCGCAAACATCGATTGAGGACGGCATTCGCGAGTTTGTCGCCTGGTATCGCGATTACTACAAGGTTTGAGGCACCGATGGACCGACGAATTATTCCCCTGATCATGTGCGGCGGCGCCGGAACCCGGCTGTGGCCGGCTTCGCGCGAGGTCCATCCCAAGCAATTCCTGCCGCTGTTCGGGACACGCTCGACGTTCCAGGACACTTTGGTGCGGGTGTCGGATGCGAAGCTGTTCGAGCGTCCCGTGATCATCACCAACAACGCCTATCGTTTCATGGTGCTGGAGCAACTGGCGGAGATCGGCCTGGAAGCCGACGTGCTGCTGGAGCCGATGCGGCGCGACTCGGGTCCTGCGATCGCGGCCGGCGCTGCGTTCGCGCAAGTACGTGACAAGAACGCGATCGTGCTGGCGCTGGCCGCCGATCATGTGGTGCGTGACACCGCAGCTTTCGTCGCCGCGTGCCGCGAGGGACTGACGGCCGCGGAAGCCGGGCACATCGTGACCTTTGGCGTGCAGCCCGAGCGGCCCGCCACCGAATACGGCTACATCAGCCCCGGTGACGCCATTTCCGGAAAAGTTCGCGCGGTCGCGAAGTTCGTCGAGAAGCCCGACGCAGAAACGGCGGCGGGTTATGTCAAGTCGGGCTACCTCTGGAATAGCGGCAACTTCATGTTCCGTGCCGCGGTGCTGCTCGATGAATATCGCAAGGTCGATACCACAAGCGTCGAGGCTGTGACGGATGCCGTCGCCAAGGCCGGCCGCGACCTCGGCTTTATCAAGCTCGATACCGATACGTTCGCTTCCGCCAAGTCGATCTCGATCGACTATGCCGTGATGGAAAAGACCTCGCGCACCGCCGTGGTGCCGGTTGCGTGCGGCTGGTCCGACGTCGGCTCCTGGCATGCGGTGTGGGAATTGTCCGAGAAGGACGGGCAGGGCAACGCCGCGCGCGGGGCGGCCGTGTTCGAGGATTCACGCAATTGCAACGTGACGACCGACCGCGCGCTGGTCGCGCTCGAAGGCGTCGACGATCTCGTCGTGGTCGCAACCCAGGATGCGGTGCTGGTGTCCCGTCAAAAGGACGCCAACGGATTGAAGCGGCTGGTCGCAAAGTTGAAGACCGTGGCGCCGCAGGTGACTGAAGATCACATCAAGGTGCACCGGCCCTGGGGTTCCTATCAATCGGTGGACAATGGCGACCGTCACCAGGTCAAGCGCATCATCGTCAAGCCCGGCGGGCGGCTCTCGTTGCAGAAGCACCATCACCGTTCCGAACATTGGATCGTGGTGCGGGGTGCAGCGCGCGTCACCGTCAACGAACTGGTCAAGACCGTGCACGAAAACGAATCGATCTACATCCCGATCGGCGCCGTGCACCGGCTGGAAAACCCCGGCAAGATCCAGCTCGAACTGATCGAGGTTCAGACCGGCAGCTATTTCGGCGAGGACGACATCATCCGCATTGAGGATGATTACCAGCGGGCGTGAAGTACCAAGAGTACGTCTGGTCGCTAATCGGATCGCAGGGCGCACTGCTACGGTTTTCGAAGGCGAACGCCGGGTCCCCCGCCGTTCTTTTCGATGAACATGACCCCCGCATGCTCAAGGGCGCCACGTACATCTTCGAGGGTGCGCGGATATGGTTCTCTCGCTCCACGCTCGAAGTCTGCAATGGTTTTCGTAGCCGTTTTGCTGGCCACTGATAGATCTCTTTGAGACCAGCCAAGCAGGCCACGAGCAGCGCGACACTGCGCTGAAGTGAGCGACATTTTTAATGTTACCTTACATTTTTAATGTTGACATGAGTTGGAGGTAGCATTACATTTATTATGTAATCAGCCAAGGCAAGTTCAGGGGCGATAATGGTAAACAGCACCCAATTGGTGAACGGCGAAGCTATGCCCAAGGGCGGCCGCAAATACCTTATGCAGGGTCGGCGCCACTTCATCGGCGGCTCGGACGCCCGCATCATCATGGGCAGGGACGAGAAAGCCCTTGCCGGCCTTTGGAAGGAAAAGCGGGGCGAGACCGCTCCCGTCGATCTCTCCCATGAATTGATCGTCCAACTCGGGCTGGTCACCGAAGACCTGAATAGACGCTGGTATGAGGTCAGCTCCGGAAATCGAGTTGCCCAAGTCCAGCACCACGTAGTCCACCGGACGTTCCCGTGGATGGCCGCCACCTTGGACGGGGTCGTCAAGGAAACCGGCGCCGTCTTCGAGGCCAAGTTCATGCTGCCCTGGTCGTTCTCAGAAGAGGCAGCAGCGGAGAAACACATGGCCCAGCTGCAGCACAACATGCTGGTAGTGGGAACAAAGAAATCCGTCCTGTCCATCATCAACGGTGGCGGTAAGTGGGTCGAACTCTCCATCGAAGCCGACCCGATCTACCAGACTATCCTAATTGCGGCCGAAAAGGCCTTCTGGCGGGCGGTCAAGACTGGCGAAGCTCCCGCATTGTTCGACTGCGAGCCGCCGAAGCCACGGATCGGAGCGGTTCGGGTGGTCGACATGAACGCTTCCAATTCGTGGGCTGAATTTGCCGGACTGTTCCGGGATACCCAGGCCGCCCACACCGACCACGAGCGCGCCAAGAGCGAATTGAAAGGACTGATGCCGCAGGACGCCAAGGAGGCCATGGGACACGGCATCCGTGCGAAACGGTCAAAATCGGGAGCGATCAGTTTCGACCTCGTCGAGAGGGAGGGCGCCCATGCATCGGTGCAGTGAAAGCGTCGCAGCCATCGCAACCGCGTTAGCGAAGGCCCAGTTCGACCTCTCGAATCCCGAGAAGGCCCTGGTCGGGACAGTCTACAACAACCGATCAGACAGTCCTCAAACCTTTCGCTATGCTTCACTCGCGAGCGGTCTGGACATCGTCAGGAAGGCCTTGGGCGCCCAGCAGATCGCCATCGCGCAGACCACCGATATCGACCGTGCCAACGGCGTGATCAACCTGACAACTCTCCTGCTGCATACCTCTGGGGAGTGGATTTCCTCGGATTGGCCGGTCTGCCAGCTGTCGGAGACATCAGCACCTCGCCGCATGGGAGCGGCGCTGACCTACGCCCGGCGCTACGCGCTGTTTACGATGGTCGGTATTGCCGGGGAGGATGATCTCGACGCGCCGCCTGGCATGTCCGACCCAATCGAAGATCGAAAGGTTCACGATACCAACACGCGGCCGGATCCCGAAATTACGCGAGGGTCCGCTCAAGAAAAGCACCCGAGCGCGGCTGACACCAGTACGTCGCCGCTCCGAGCAAAGTTTTCCGCTGCTGAGTCCGCGTTGGCTGCGGCCCAGCTCATCACTGATATCGAATGCCTTTCGGAAGACGACCTGCAAACTCGAGCGATAGCTATTTTAAAGATCAAGAACCGCCTCACAGTGAACGATGCCCGACGGGTCGAGGATGCCTTTTCTTCGAAGAATGCCTTGCCAAGCGCATCGCTTGAGCTCAGCCCGCTAGTCGAACTCGCGTTCGCTCATCATGATCGGTCGTCACTCCCTCATCCTTCAACCAACCCTCGTGCCGAGAAAGTGCGGCGACCAAAGGGCCAGTCGCGCAAGGTCAAATCAGCAACCAAACAGACTCCTTCCGCTGTTCCACCAAAGATACAAAAGGGCGTCGCCGTTAGCGCTGTCCCCAAGGAGGTTTTGTCTTCCTCCTCCAAGGCTCCAGAAGTCGGTAGCGTAGCCTTGGCGATTCCGAAACTGCGTTACCTCCGCGACACGGCACATCTGAGATTTGTGGCCTCACATCCCTGCGTAATTTGCGAGCGCCGCCCGGCGGACGCTCACCATGTGAGGTTTGCACAGCACCAGGCCTTAGGCCGAAAAGTTAGCGATGAATTTACCGTCCCGTTATGCCGCGCCCATCACAGAGACAATCATCGCTTTGGAGATGAAAGGGCGTGGTGGTTGAGAGCCTTGATCGATCCGATTGAGATTTCTCAAAAGCTTTGGACAAAAAGCCACGATCGAGACGTCTCGATTGAGCGCCCCATAGAATAGTCTCCATATTGCTGGAGCATACGGTCGCCTCTGTGTTTCATTGCTTCCCGAACGTAGCGAAGCGCCGTAATCACTAAAGCTTGAACATCCAGATCTTTACGGTCTGTAAAGGCTTGATTATTATGACAGGGTTCAAAGCGTACAAGCGTATATAAGAGTATGTCGGCTGGTTATTTATCAATAACCTAGCCTTAGCGGCATCTAGG
>JACDAG010000533.1 GCA_013695565.1 Bradyrhizobium sp. | reverse complement strand
CCAACGAAAACACCGGCATCTTCCACGATCACAACGAGCCCGGCAGCCGCGGCGGCTTCTCGCTCTATGTTCCCGAATATTACACGCCGGATCGGGCGCTTCCGCTTGTCATGGCGTTGCATGGCGGCAGCGGCAATGGCCGTGGTTTCCTGTGGAGCTGGCTGCGCGACGCCCGCAGCCATGGTGCCATCCTGGTCGCGCCGACGGCCGTTGGAAATACCTGGGCGCTGATGGGCGAGGATATCGACACGCCGAACCTGATGCGCATTCTCGATACTGTGCGTTCGCGCTGGAACGTCGACGCCACAAAGATGCTGCTGACCGGCATGAGTGACGGCGGCACCTTCTGCTATGTCGGCGGGCTGGAAAGCGCCTCGCCATTCACCCATCTCGCGCCTGTCTCCGCGACCTTCCATCCGCTGATGGTTGAAATGGCCGACGCCGACCGCTTGCGCGGGCTGCCGATCCATCTCGTCCATGGCAAGCTCGACTGGATGTTTCCGGTACAGGTGGCACGGCAGACCAACCAGCTGCTATCAGCGGCCGGCGCTGATGTGACCTATCGCGAGATCGACGACCTCAGCCACACCTATCCGCGCGAGATGAACGCGCCTGTCCTGGCGTGGCTGCGCGGGGCATGATCAGACCGGGTTATCAATTCGGGGATGATGAATTACTGGCATGGAACCATCGCCTCCCCGCCACGTTGTTGCGCATCACCGGAGGATGTCATGCGAACGTTTCTTGGAATGATTTTGGGCGCGCTGCTGCTGGTCGCAGGCGTTTACGTCTATGATTCGATGAACACGTCGAGCGTGGCGAATGGTCAGGTCGCGCAGAACAGCCGCACCATCGTCAACTGGGATGTGGCCGCGACCGACTGGAAGGCGCTGAAGACGCGCGCCCATGAGGAGTGGACCAAAATCGCGTCGAAATAATCGCGCGACGAACTCGACAAGAAATCAGGGCGTCCTCGCTACTTGCGAGGGCGCCCTTGCCATGTGGCTTCTACCTGCGCGTTGTCCGGGATGCCGAAGATTTGCGGAACTCCAGCTCAATTGCCTACGTCCGCATTTGGCCTTTAGCGAACCTGAGCAATGCGTCCTTGGCGGCCCGATTTTGACTCAAGGCCGACATGCTGCCTTCCATCACTGCGCGAACCTAAACTCGGCCCCATTTACCATCGCGCCGCGCGTGGTACGATCCGCTTGCGCGTCGCGAATTAGGAGGACAACCGCCACGAACTGTTTGGACGGAAAGGTCCAGACGACATGGCATCCTCGCTCGCTTCGAATCCGCTTCACAGGAGGAGACCCTTGAGCATGCAAACTATCCGATCGCCCAAGGTGGCCGAGGCGCCGCCGCAGACTTGGTCCAACATGAAAGTGGCAAACGGGTATTTCCACATCGCGGGGATGACCGGCTCGGGACCTAAGGGGGAGCATCCAGGCGACGACATGTACATTCAGGCCAAGTCGATCTTCCAGAAGTTCAAGGACATGCTGGAGGCCGCAGACGCCAAGATGAATGACATTATGTCTATCACGGTATACGTCACCAATCTCGATGAAAACACCGAGGTGTGGCGTGCGCGCCGGGAGTTCTTCACCGGCGACTTTCCCTGCTCAACCTTGATCGAGGTAAAGCGCGTTGGTTCGCCCAAGGCCAGCCCGCCGCTCAAGGTGGAGATCAACGCAACCGGCGTAATCGGCGCAGGTGGCTAGTTCGCCGTTCTCGGGCGTCCAGCTAGCTTGTCACAGAGAACCCGGGCCAGGAATAAACAGGATGAAGGTTGGGTTGGCGACAGCCTCATCAACGCATGCAGGTACCACAAATCAGGCTCCAGCGGAGCCTGACCGATGAAGCTTCTGCTGCTTGCACTGGTTCCCGCCTGCTTCGCCTTCAATCCGGTTGCAGGCCGCGCGCTGATGGACGCCTTCGGACCGGCCACCCTTACGCTCGTGCGCTGGTCGCTGTCGGGCCTCGTGATCGGGACACTCGTGCTGATGCGCCCCGATAAGGAGCGCTGGCAGGCCCCGCTCTCCCACCTGCTGCAGCTGGCGCTCCTTGCTGCGCTCGGCATGGGCTTTTGCTCCATTGCCGCCTACTTCGCTTCGCGGACGACGGAGGCCACCAATATCGGCCTGATCTACGGCTGCGCCTCAGCCTTCGTGGCGATTTGGGAGATCGTCGCCGGCCGTCAAGCCGCGAGCGCGCTACTCGTCACTGGCATTTCCGCCTGCCTTCTCGGCGCAATTTTGATCCTCACCAAGGGCCATCCCGACACGATCGTAGCTCTGCGTTTCAATCCTGGAGACCTGTGGGCGGCTGCGGGCATGCTGGTGTTCGTGGGATACACGGTGGCCATGCGCCGCGTGCCGGCGCGCCTCACGCCGATGCCGCAGTTCGCCGTCATGGCCGTCGGTGCCAGCATCGCAATGCTGCCCTTCGCAGCGAGCGAGATCGTCTCAATGGGTTTGCCCATCATCGATGGGCGGACGCTGCCCTGGATAGCCGTGGTTGTGCTTGCGACAGGCATCGGCGCTTACCTCGGCTACAACATCTCGCTCACTGTCAATGGTCTGGTGCTGACCTCGGCGTCGCTCACGCTTACCCCCGCCTTTGCCGCCGTCCAGGCCATGGCGTTGATCGGCGAAAGGCTCAGCTGGTACCACGCCGTCGCGATACCCCTGGTCGTTACGGGATTGATACTCATCGGCCGCTCTCAGAGAGTCCGGGATTGAGCTGTTTTCGACGGAAACCACTGGGCCGTCACGGCCATGTAGCAGGCGACCTAGTTCGCAGACTTCGCCTTCCGCGCGTCCTTGATGACCATTTCGAACTCCGCCATGGTCAGGATGCCCGGTACCCGGAACTTGCCGACAATGAAGGAGGGCGTGCCGCGGAAGCCGAAGGCTTCGGCCTGGGCGTGGTTGCGCGCGAGGATGGCGTCGATCGCCTTGGAATTGGCGGTGAGGTCGCGATCGAGGCGATCCATGTCGACGCCGGCAGCGGCGCACAACTCGCGGGCGCGCGCCTCGGTCAGCCGTGAACTGACTGATATCATCGCCTCGTGCGCCTTCATGAACTTGTCCTGATATTTGGCGGCCAGCGCCATCCGCGCCGTGATCTTGGAGACTTCGCCGAGGATCGGCCAGTCCTTCAACACCAGGCGGACCTTGCCGTCATCCTGCACGACCTGCGCGATCTCGGGCGCGATCTTGCGGCAATAGGGACAATTGTAATCGAACCATTCAACGATGCTGATGTCGCCGTCGGGGTTGCCGGCCGCCGGAATATCAGGGTCGCGCAACACCAGCGCTTCGGTCAGCACCGCATCGTCATCAAGGGCAAATGCCGAACGCGGCAGCGCGGCGGCGCCGAGCAGGGTTGCGCCGGCGCCAAGCAGGCCCAGCGCTTCGCGCCGGCTGCGTCCCGGAGTGGTTCCGGCTGGTTTTTTCTGCTGGTTCATTGCTGCTCTCGCGACGGCCTCATCCACCCCATCTACGCCCGGGATACTAGGCCCAAAAATACTACGCCCAAGGCAGGGATATGTTACGCGCCAGCATATAGAGCGCCACCGCAATAATGACCACTGCGAACACAATGTTGAGGGCGCCACGCCGCTCGGCGAGGTGGCGCGCGGCGCGGGTGCCGGCCAATCCGCCTGCAATACCGCCCGCCACGAACAAACCGGCCAGCGCCCATGAGACGAGGCCGGACCAGGCATAGCTGGCGGCGGTGGTCATGCCGAAGGCGGTGACGGCCACCAGCGAAGAACTGACCGCATTCATGATCGGCATCCCCGTCGCCAACATCAAAGCCGGCACGATCAGGAATCCGCCGCCGATGCCGAAGAAGCCCGACAGCGTCCCGGTCGCCAGGCCAAGGCCGACAATCGCCGGCATGTTGGACATCGAAATCGTGACGTCCGGCAGCCCGATCCGCGATCGCGTCTTCAGCATCAACAGCGCGATCACGATCATGACCAGCGCGAACAGCGCCAGCAGTTTTTGGCCATCCACCATCTTGCCGAAGATCGATCCGCCGAACGCGCCGATCATGCCTGAGGCTGCAAACACCAGCGCGCAGGACCACACCACCGTGCCGCCGCGCGCGTGGTTGGAAAGATTGACCGCGGCGTTCGCGGCGACCGCAATGGCGCTGGTGCCGATCGCGACATGCGGTTCGGGCACGCCGACCACATAGACCATCAGCGGCACCGCCAGGATCGAGCCGCCGCCGCCGACCAGACCGAGCGAAAACCCGACCAGCATCCCCGACGCCAGTCCCAACACGCTTTGCGTCGTGGAGATGATCAAGATGGAAGACTCATGTGCACGGCGTGACCATAGAAGGATTCTCTATAGACCACCATGTCCGTAGCACAAACCTGCACTGCAGCAGGGCTAGCGCCCTAATAATTTCTCCAGCAACGTCCGCTTTCAGGCCGGCGTTTGCATGTTCTCTTTCGACGACACAGCCTCGCGGCGCGGCAGCGCCATCAGCGTACCGGTCATGGTCGCGATCAGGGTTTCAGCACCGTCATGCTCGGCATAGGCCCGGCCCTCGCACACCGTCAGCGTGCGACCGGATTTTATGACGGTGGCGCGGAACGCAAAGCGTTTGCCGCGCGCCGGCGCCAGCAGATTGGTTTTGAATTCGACGGTCAGGATGTCGGAGCCAACAGGCATCAGCGTGAAGGCGGCGATGCCGCAGGCACTGTCGAGCCCGGCGGTGATGATCCCGGCATGCACAAAACCGTTCTGCTGGGTGAGATCAGGCGAATAGGCCATCGCGAGTTCGACCTCGCCCGGGTCCAGCCGCGCGATCGAAATGCCGAGCGTGCGCATCGCAATCTGGCGCTCGAACGTATCGGTCGCGATGGCGCGATAATCCGGGTTTTTCGGCTGGAAGGGCTGTGCGCCGCTCATGCCGGCACCGCTTCAGTCGGGCTGAGATGCCTGAGCGCTGTGTTGCGGATGTCGGGCGCAAACGATGCGGATTTGCGCGCCTGCCGGTCCAGGTGCACGCCTGTTATATCGCAGATCGCGGCGATCTCGCCGGTTTCGGCATTGCACATCTCATGCAGCATGCGAATCGACTTGTCGGTGATCGCCAGCAGCCGGCTTTTGACCTCGACGATATCGCCGGCCAGCAATTCGCGTTTGTAGCTGATGTTCTGCTGCACGGCGGCCATGCCGCGGCCGGATTCGCGCAAATAGGACGGCGTCAGGCCGAGCCGCGCGATCAGATTCCAGGTCGCCTCGTCGAACTTGCCGACATACCACATCACGTTCATGTGCCCGACGTGGTCGCAATGCCACGGATAGACCGTGCCGCGATAGGTCGCGTCCGTCTGCATTGTTTCGCTCCGCTTTTCGATTCTTGATACGGTAGCGTATCAGAGTGCGGACAGGCTAGCAATACGGTACCGTATCAAAAATCGGTGAGGCGCGAATCAATGAGCGACGGCAAAAGCGAGAACTGCAAAAGCGAGAATCGTAAGAACGAGACCTGGATCGAGGCCGGTTTGGCGGAAATCGCGCGGACCGGCATCGAGGGCGTGCGGGTCGAGGTGCTGGCGAAGAATCTCGGCGTCACCAAGGGCGGCTTCTATCGCCGCTTCCGCGATCGCGCGGCGCTGCTGGACGGCATGCTGCAGAACTGGAGTACCGGGCGCGTTGCCGCGATCGAAAAGCAGACCAGCCTCGACGGCGCCACCGCTCGCGAACGTTTGAAGGCGCTGATCGCGCTTTATTCGGAACGGATGAACACCGAGGGCATGGCAGTGGAACTGGCGATCCGGCAATGGGCGCGGTCCGACGAGGCAGCGGCCAATGCGGTCGCCAGCGTCGATGCCGCGCGCCTGCAAAATGTCGGTCAGCTCTATCGCGCGACGGGCCTGGCGGCGGAAGAAGCCGATGCACAAGCGTTCCTGTTCTACTGCTTCATCTTCGGCCAGAGCCTGCTGTTCCTCGAACGCGGCCCGCGCAAGCGCGCGCAACTGATTGCACGGTCGGCGGAGAAACTGCTGTCGGATGAAGAATAGGCGCGCGATTCGTTTGGATCGAATGGCGTCCGCGATGGAGGTACGCTCCCTCTCCCGCTTGCGGCAGGGCTGGGTGAGGTGTCGCCGCAAGCGAGATGGTTTGTGTGGATAGAGCCCCCACCCGCCGCGCTCTTTGAGCG